>JALXCV010000104.1 GCA_026990765.1 Hyphomicrobiales bacterium
CATCGAGCAGGATGGAACCGGCTTGGGTGCGCCTTTGACTTCCACCAGACACATGCGGCAATTACCGGCAATTGACAGGCGATCATGATAACAGAAACGCGGAATTTCAGCGCCTGCATCTTCGCACGCGTGCATAACGGTGGTGCCGTCTGCAACGTCGTATTCTTTGCCGTCGACTATTACTTTAGGCATGATTCAATTCCCGTTTCGAATTCATTGCGCAGCCTCCAGAACATCTTTTTCAGTCACCGCGCCATCGCGATCAGGATTGGCCGCATAGGCGTCAATCTTTGCTTCGATCTCATGGCGGAAATGGGTGATAAGCCCCTGTACCGGCCATGCGGCAGCATCGCCAAGGGCGCAGATAGTGTGGCCTTCAATCTGTTTTGATACATCCAGAAGCATGTCAATTTCGCGCTTTTCAGCCCGGCCTTGAGACATCCGGGTCAATATGCGCCACATCCAGCCTGTGCCTTCGCGGCATGGTGTACACTGGCCACAGCTTTCATGTTTGTAGAAATGTGCCAGCCGGGCGATGGTTTTTACCATGTCGGTTGACTGGTCCATGACGATGACAGCAGCTGTGCCAAGCCCTGACTTGAGCGCCATCAGCGCATCAAAGCTCATTTCGCAATCAATGATCTGGTCAGCCGGTACACAGCGCACAGATGACCCGCCGGGGATTACGGCTTTCAGATTATCCCAGCCGCCCCTGATACCGCCACAATGGGTATCAATCAGTTCGCGGAAGGTAATGCCCATTTCTTCTTCGACATTACAAGGCCGCTCGACATGACCGGAAATACAAAACAGTTTGGTGCCCGAATTGCGTTCCGGGCCAAGAGCATCAAACCATGCAGCTCCGCGCCGGATAATGGTCGGGCCAACGGCGATGGATTCAACATTGTTGACAGTGGTTGGCGCACCATAAAGGCCAACATTGGCCGGGAATGGCGGCTTCATGCGTGGCTGGCCCTTTTTACCCTCGATCGATTCGAGCATGGCGGTTTCTTCACCGCAAATATAGGCCCCTGCCCCATGGTGAACGATGATATCAAAGTCCCAGCCATTTTTGTTGTTCTTGCCGATCAGTCCGGCATCATAGGCTTCGGCAACGGCGCGCTCAAAAGCTTCGCGTTCGCGGATAAACTCGCCACGTATATAGACAATGGCGACATGCGCACCCATGGCAAAACCGGCAACCAGACATCCTTCAACCAGAATGTGGGGATCATTGCGCAATATTTCGCGATCCTTGCAGGTGCCAGGTTCGGATTCATCGGCATTGACCACCAGAAAATGCGGGCGCTCGCCTATATCGCGCGGCATGAATGACCATTTAAGCCCGGTTGGGAAGCCTGCCCCGCCACGGCCCCTCAGCCCTGATGCCTTGATTTCATTGATGATGCCATCACGGCCCATCTGCAAAATCTTCTTTGTACCATCCCAGGCACCGCGCATCATGGCAGCTTTCAGGCCAGTATCATGAATACCGTATAGGTTGGTGAAAATGCGGTCTGTATCTTTAAGCATCAGCTTTTCTTACCTCCGCTTTTGGCAAGAGCTTTTGCCTGTTTGACCCACTGGTCGCGATCAATGCGGCCCTTGAAGCGCAGATAACCATCAACCCATTCACGTTCCCGCTTTTTCCAGCTGCTTATCTGGTCAAAATGGAAAATTCCCAATCCGTGCAAAATGCCCTCAATCTTGGGGCCGATACCGGATATGAGCTTAAGATCATCAGGGCCACCGGAACGAGCCTGTTTAAGAGCTTCAGGACGATCCTTGTCATCCAGCCCAGCTTCGGCTTTAGGTGCTGCCTTGCTTTTAGGAGCAGCCTCGGCTTTAGCCGCCGGTTTTTCAAGTGCCGGTTTTTTATCAGCGGTAATTGCCTTGACAGATGCAGGCTTTTCCTTTGCGGCTCTGGATTTTCCGGCAGGTTTGGCTTTTGCAGCTTTTTGCGATGATTTTGACATCAGGCGTGAACCGTCAAACAATGTTGGATCGGTCAGCGTGGTCAGGTCGCCAATCGGGGCAGATAGCTGGCGGCCATTTTGCGGGCCAGGTTTGGGCTTGTTGCCTGCTTCTATCTCATCGAGAATCCGGTGCATGTCGTCAGGGGTCAAATCCTCATATACATCCTTGGTGATCTGGATCATCGGGGCATTGGTGCAGGCACCAAGACACTCGACCTCTTCCCATGAAAAATCACCATCATCAGATAATGTATGGGCTTTTTCAGCAATGCGGTTCTTGCAGACCTTGATGATTTCTTCAGCACCGCGCAACTGGCACGAAATGGTGCCGCAGACCTGAATATGAGCCTTTTTGCCAACCGGTGACAAATGGAACATGGTGTAGAAGGTTGCGATTTCCAGAACCCTTATATAGGCCATGTCCAGCAGATCAGCTACATAGCGAATTGCCGGCTCGGTGGTCCAGCCTTCCTGTTCCTGGGCTTTCCACAATACCGGAATAACGGCTGAGGCCTGTTTGCCTTTTGGGAATTTTTGAATAGTTTCCTTTGCCCAGGCCAGGTTGTCGCTGGTAAATTTGAAACTGTCAGGCTGGACTTTGTCCAGTCGGCGAACACTCATCGGTCAACCTCCCCGAAAACAACATCAATTGTACCAACAACCGCTGATACATCGGCCAGTTGGTGGCCCTTGCATAAAAAGTCCATGGCAGCAACATGGGCAAATCCGGGAGCACGAATCTTGCAGCGATATGGCTTGTTGGTGCCATCAGCCACCAGATATACGCCAAATTCACCCTTGGGAGCTTCGATCGCGGCATAGACTTCACCGGCTGGAACATGGAAACCTTCAGTGAACAGTTTGAAGTGGTGAATCAGGGCTTCCATTGACTGATCAAGCAATTTGCGTTTTGGCGGCGTGATATTGCCATCCACGGCAGCAACCGGCCCTTTGCCCTGTGGTGAATTGAGTTTGGCAATGCACTGTTTCATAATGCGCACTGACTGGCGCATTTCGAACATGCGCATCACATAGCGATCATAATTATCGCCATTCTTGCCGACGGGAATATCAAATTCCAGATCATTATAGCATTCATATGGCTGGGCGCGGCGCAAATCCCATGCAGCACCGGTTGAGCGCAGCATGACACCGGAGAAACCTCTGGCCAGTGCTTCTTCCTGGGTAAATTCGGCAATACCGACCGAACGCTGCTTGAAAATACGGTTTTCGGTGAGCAGCACTTCCAGATCATCAAGAACCTTGGGGTGGGTTTCACAAAAGGCCTCAATATCGTCAATCAGTTCCTGGGGCAGATCCTGACGCACCCCGCCGGGGCGGAAATAATTGGCGTGCAGACGTGAACCACAGGCGCGTTCATAAAACACCATCATGATTTCACGTTCTTCAAATGCCCAGGTGATCGGGGTCAGAGCACCAATATCAACACCCTGGGTGGTGATGTTCAACAGATGCGACAACAGGCGGCCCATTTCTGAATACAGAACCCGGATAAGTTGTCCCCTGATTGGCACTTCAATGCCCATAAGCTTTTCAATCGCCAGACAGAAAGCGTGCTCCTGATTCATCGGGGCCACATAATCAAGGCGGTCAAAATATGGAATGCCCTGCAGATAGGTCTTGTTTTCCAGCAGCTTTTCAGTGCCGCGATGCAGCAAACCGACATGCGGGTCGATACGCTCAACGATTTCACCGTCAAGCTCCATAACCAGACGCAAAACACCGTGGGCAGCAGGGTGTTGCGGCCCCCAGTTCATGGTGAAATTTCTGACTTCGGCTTCAGCCATTATCTATCATCCCCTTCACCGGAAATTATCATTAAACCTTCAAGGTCGCTCAATTGCCGTTTGCTGATCATTGTTCATCTGCCTTTTCATCACCGGGCAGAACATAATGACCACCTTCCCAAGGACTTAGATTGTCAAAATTGCGATATTCCTGCATAAGGTGCACCGGCTCATAGACAACCCGTTTCAACTCTTCATTATAGCGCACTTCAACATGGCCAGAGAGCGGGAAATCCTTGCGCAGCGGATGGCCGTTAAAGCCATAATCAGTAAGGATACGGCGCAGATCAGGGTGGCCGTCAAACACAACACCATAAAGATCAAACACTTCGCGTTCATACCAGTCGGCACCGGGAAAAAGACCGGTGGCGCTGGCAACCGGTGTATCTTCATCAGTCTTGATTTTCACCCTGATGCGGGCATTTTGCTGAACTGACAACAGGTGATAGACAACATCAAAGCGCTTCTTGCGTTCGGGATAATCACAGCCGCAAATATCAATAATGCAGTTGAAT
>JALXCV010000105.1:0-2118 GCA_026990765.1 Hyphomicrobiales bacterium
AGTCGAAAACATTTTCGACCAGTGGTTTGGCATCTACCTGATTAGTATGGCACTGCACGCAGAAATAACGACGTTTGTTGATCTCATCGCTCTTTTTACCCATGGCATCTACAAAGTGGCTGTCACCAATCTTGGGTGCTTTTTCTTCCTTGTATTTTTCAGGAGAATGGCAGCGCAGACAGGTGTTTTCTTCAAGCGTAATCCGCTCTTTGGTGATTTTGTGCGGAATGGAAGGTGGTTGCAATTTCCAGGAGCGCTTGAATCCGCCTTCCTGGGAGACAACGCGTTTCTTTTCAAACACTTTGGATTTTTTTGCAAGATCACGGTCGCCACGAAGTGATAAAACTTCACTTTGTGCCGGTATGCTGGCAACTGCAACAGTCAGGGCAGCTGCCATTATGGTAAGGTTAAAGTATTTCATGATTTCCTCCATTCAGATTCAGTCAAATTGACCCATTTACTCCAAGATCGCGATTTCCGGCAGGGGCTTTGGGATCACTGTTTCTGGCAGTCCCTTCAGCATGATTGAAACGCAAACCAAATTCAAAAACATCTTTACTGCAAATATCTGCGCAACGACCGCAATTGGTGCAGTCTGCAGACAGAATTACTGGCGGGTTACCATGTTTTGCGCCTTTAAGAGCTGCTGGCAAAACATGTTTTTCCGGGCAAACTTCATAGCATTCCATGCAATCATCACAGGCAGCTCGCAACGGGGTGCGCATTCTTACCAGTGCCGCATTGCCAATAAGCCCGTAAAACGCACCCATGGGACAAAGATGTCCGCACCAGCCATGTTGAGCCACAAATACATCAAACAGAAATACACCCAGAACCACAGCCCAGCCAAAGCCAAAACCGAATATCAGGCCGCGATGCAGCATTGAAACCGGATTGACCAGTTCATAGGCAACTGTTCCGGTGACAAAAGCCACAATCAGTACCAAAGCCAGCATCCAGTATTTTGTGTTGGGTGAAATTTTGCTATTGCCCTTGATCCCAAGCTTGCGGCGCAGCCACTGGGCTGTGTCGGTTACAATATTTACCGGGCATACCCAGGAACAAAATACCCGGCCACCAACAAGCAGGTAAAAGACAAAAACCAGTGCTGCCCCTATGATTGCTGATGAGGCAACCCCAAAAAATCCGGCTGCAAGTATTTGTAAAAACAGCAACGGATCAGTCATTGGAACATATTCCAAAAACAGGCTGGATGACAAATTGCCCTTGAGAATATAAAACCCGCCAATGGGTCCTGTTATAAACAGGGCCAGAATTGATAATTGCACAATGCGCCGGGCTATCAGGAAGCGATGCGCCATGAACCATCCCTTGCTGGCAATGGCATCAAGCCCCAGTTTGTTTAAAGGAGTAACAGCCATCAATTGTCTCCTTTCAAACCCTTGTTGAGCGTATCAAGCGGGTTGGCAGAGAACGGAAAACCATTATCCGGGGCTGCTGCTTGAGGCTTACCCTTTTTGCTCCATCCCTTGCCGTAATAATCGTAAGTTTCACCTTCTGGCAGGTTGAAATGATGCTCTGCATCGGGGTGAACCAGAGGTTTGCCTTTATTATCGCCTTCCTGTTTCCAGCCTAGCCGGTAATGCTCGCCAATCTGGCCCTTGGCAAGATGGATGGGAAGTACCTTGATGGCAGCCTTTTCCATGATGCAGGCTCTTTCACACAAGCCACAGCCAGTGCAATATTCAGATGACACCACGGGAATAAAGAAAGCGTGCTTGCCAGAGCGTTTATTGGGCCTGAATTCCAAAGAAAGGGCTTTTTTGCGTAACGGGCAGACATTGTAGCAGATTTCACAACGAAGACCCTGAAAGGCGATACATGATTCCTGGTCAATCAGAACGGCCAGCCCCATGCGGGCCTTTTCAATATCAACCAGTTCATGGTCAAGCGCCCCTGTCGGACATGCCGGAACACAAGGAATTTCATCGCACATTTCACAAGCAGCTTCACGTGCGGTAAAATAGGGAGTGCCGGTAGCGGCGTGATCCTTACCAAATTCGGCAAGTTTCAAAATACCATATGGACAATCACGCACGCACAGGCCACAGCGGGTACATGCAGACAGAAACTCAGCTTCCGGGCGCGCCCCTGGTG
>JALXCV010000105.1:2128-13979 GCA_026990765.1 Hyphomicrobiales bacterium
TGGTGGCAGGTCGGGCCAGGAGATAACCCGACCTGCCATTTGTGCTGAAGTCACTTAGCTAGAAACTTATGACTTCTTCTTTTTCAGCCTTACAACCTTACAGGCACATTTCTTGTAGTCAGTTTCTTTTGACAGTGGATCTGTCTGATCGAGTGTCATCTTGTTGACCAGACGACCGGCATCGAACCATGGCATGAACACCAGACCTTCAGGCGGCTGGTTGCGACCCTTATATTCAATGCGGGTGTAAACCTTGCCGCGACGGGTCTTGACTGCAACCTTGGCACCATTGCGCAATTTGCGCTTTTTGGCGTCTTTCTTGTTCATGAACAACACAGCGTCAGGAACAGCCCTGTACAGTTCTGGAACCCGGCGGGTCATTGAACCTGAATGCCAGTGCTCAAGCACGCGGCCTGTGCACAGCCACAGATCATATTTGTCATCTGGTGGCTCAGCGGCTGGTTCATATGGTGCCGTGATGATGTTGGCACGACCTTCAGGTTTGCCGTAGAAGTATACGCCCTGACCCTTTTTAACATGTGGATCATAGCCTTCACGATAACGCCACAAGGTTTCCTTGCCATCAATAACCGGCCAGCGAAGACCGCGCGCTGCATGGTAATCATCGTAAGGAGCCAGTTCGTGACCAACCTTTTTACCTTCATACTGGAAGCGGCGATATTCTTCGAACAGTCCTTTTTGTACATAGAAACCGAAATATTCAGATTCGTCATTATCGTACTTGTTGCCATCTGGATCAACAACCTGAACTTTTTCGAACTTGTCTACTGAACCGTTCTTGTAGAGAACTTCAAACAGGGTTTTGCCCTTGTGTTCAGGCATCTTGTCGATCAGATCCTGTGGCCACACGTCTTCAACCTTGACATATTTGGAAAATTCCATGATCTGCCAGACGTCTGAGCGTGCTTCACCAGGAGCTTTGACCTGTTGGCGCCAGAACTGGGTGCGCCGTTCAGAGTTACCATATGCACCTTCTTTTTCTGCCCACATTGCGGTTGGCAGAATAAGGTCTGCACCCATGGCTGAAACAGTCGGGTAGGGGTCAGAAACGGTGATAAAGTTATCCTTGGCACGCCAGCCTGGATAAGACTCATTATTGAAGTTGGCAGCTGCCTGCAGGTTGTTGTTACACATTACCCAGAAGCAGTTCATCTTGCCGTCTTTCAATGCCCGGTGCATGGCCACAGCATGGATAAGGGTTTTACCCATTGGTTTGCCGGAAATATCGGTCTGGTCCTTCTTGTCGGTCTTGCCATTGGCACGTGGAATGGTGCCAGGAGGCAGTTTCCAGATTTTTTCAGCAAATTTGCAATGGCTGTCTTTCTTGGTGACATAGTCAGCTGGCAGACGGTGGGTAAATGTACCAACTTCACGAGCTGTACCACAAGCTGAAGGCTGACCGGTCAGTGAGAACGGACCATTGCCCGGTTCTGAGATTTTACCCATTAACAGGTGGATATTGTAAACCAGACCATTCATCCATACACCGCGAGTGTGCTGGTTGAAGCCCATTGTCCAGTATGATGATACCTTCTTGTTGGGATCAGCATAGACCTTGGCAAGTCTTTCAAGCTGTTCAGCAGGAACGCCGGAAATCTCGCTGGCTTTTTCAACAGTATATTCAGCAACTGAAGCTGCATATTCTTCAAATGTAATCGGGCTGAGTTTGCCTTTATTACGGTTTTTGGCAGCCTTTTCACGCGGATCAGAAGCACGAAGACCATAACCGATATCGGTCGGGGTTTTCTTGAAAGCAACTGATTTTTCGATGAACTCCTTGTTATAGGCCTTGTTCTGAATGATGTAATTGGCAATGTAGTTACCAATCGCCAGATCAGACTGTGGATGGAAGATAATGCCATTATCAGCCAGGTCGAAGCAACGATGCCTGAAAGTTGACAATACATGCACTTCACAACCAGGTTTTGTCAGCCTGGTGTTGGTCATGCGTGACCACAGTATCGGGTGCATTTCAGCCATGTTTGAACCCCACAGCACAAAGGCATCTGCATGTTCAAGGTCATCATAGCAACCCATTGGTTCATCAATACCAAAAGCGCGCATGAATGCACCCACGGCAGATGCCATGCAGTGACGGGCATTTGGTTCAAGTGAATTGGAACGGAAACCGGCTTTCAGCAATTTCTGGCCGGCATAACCTTCCCAGATTGTCCATTGACCGGAACCGAACATGCCAACGCCCTTTGGTCCCTTGGCCTTGCGGGCGGCAATCCATTTTTCCGCCATGGTCTTGAAGGCTTCATCCCATGATACTTCGGTAAATTCACCATCCTTGGCATATTTTCCATCTTTTTTGCGCAGCAAAGGCTTGGTAAGGCGATCCTTGCCATACATGATCTTGGTGAGGAAGTAACCTTTAATACAGTTAAGGCCACGGTTCACCGGTGCTTGCGGATCACCCTGGGTGGCAACAACCTTGCCGTCTTTAACGCCTACCAGCACTGAACAGCCGGTGCCGCAAAAACGACATGCCGTCTTGTCCCATCTGATACCGTCATCTGCTGTGGCGGCATTAGCACCGCTGACAGCAGGTATTGTGACCCCTGCAGTTGCAGCAGCTGCTGCGACCGCATTGGCCTTGATAAAATCTCTGCGTGACACTGACATTTCGCTTCTCCTTTATTTACCCGATTAAACTAGATATTTTTATTCGTAATACTCATAAACCAGCGATGTGCTGATTACTCCGTCTATATTGTGCAGACCCATTATGGTCTCCGAGCAATAAGTACGGTCAGGATGGTCAATCGAGACCACCATTTTTCCTTCTTCAGTTGCTGCATGAACTTCTGTGCCTTCAAACTCGGTTATAGCTTTTTCAACGACAGGTGCCTTTTCAGGCGTTGCATAGACAACCAGTGAACAGATAGTCATGCTGCGTTCTCCTTTGATTTGAATTGAATTGAGGTGCCGGCAACAAGCGCAATTGCTGAAGCATGGCAACTGGAAATACAGATGCCGCAGCCGGTGCAGTTTTCATTTATCCAGACATCAGTTCTGCCACCAAGGGCAGGGCGGAACCTGATAGCTTCCTCATCACATGAGAATTCACAGGTGCGGCAGACAACCCCCTTCTTGTCGAGGCAGTCATCTGAAATTTCAGCAACCCATGGCCATGAGCTTTCAAGATTGTCATTGGCGATCAGCGCGCCGCGATCGCAGGCACTGATGCACTCACCGCAAAATGTGCAGCCATTATTGTTGAAACTCAGTTGCGGCAGATTATGTTCAGTGATGGAAATGATTTTTTCAGGGCAGGCTTTGACACAATCCTTGCAGCCATCGCACCTGTCACCAAACTCGATCTCTGACAAGGCTCCGGGTGGGCGGATTGCTGCCCGTTTCCCGCTAATGCGGCGAAAGAAACCCCTTCTGTCCATGTTTAGCTGCTCAGTTGTGAACTCTTGATAATTCCGGGAGTAGCATGGGGTAGAAAACCCCTCCTTGACATCTGTCAAGGCAGGACAAATTGTTTCTTTTATTCGAATAAGTAACAGATCACGCAATGATTATTGCTGGAAACATCAACAATTTGAAAAAGTGTTGCAAAAAACATAAAAGACTCAAATGGTTGTAATTGCCTGATATTCAGCTTTTATGAAAGAATTGTAATGTTTACCAATTACTTGTCTGACAAACCCAGACTTTGTACTTTGCCAGATGCGTGCAGTTTTTTCTTTTTTGATGACAAGGTGCCAGAATTGCCGCCAACCCATGACCATTCACCAGATAGTTTCCCATATTCCATTTTCGGGCAGCGATTCATGACCACCTGAACCCCTTTGGCCTCGGCTTTGGCTGCAGCCTCATCATTGCGCACGCTCAATTGCATCCAGATGGTTTCAGGCAGGTTTTCAAGCCCCAGTGCTTCATCTGTTATTGCCCCTGCAGCCTCGGAATTGCGGAAAATATCGACCATATCAACGCTGAAGGGAATATCGCTCAAGGACGCATAGACTTTCTGGCCAAGTATCTCCTTGCCGGCCATTCCCGGATTGACCGGAATCACCTTGTAGCCCTTGTCCAGCATGTATTTCATGACAATATTGGATGGACGCACTTCCTTTGCCGAGGCTCCAATGAGGGCAATGGTTTTGGTGCTGCGCAGAATATCAGTCAGATAGGCATTATCATAATTATCGTGGTTCATGTTAAGGCCCTAATCCTTGAATTCCGGTTTTTGTTTATTGACGAAAGCATCGATACCGCAAACGGCATCTTCCATCATCATGTTTTCTACAATCACTTTTGAAGTGTAATCATAGGCTTCATCAAGCGGCAGTTCCAGTTGCCGGTAAAAGGCGGTTTTGCCAAGAGCCAGAACCCTGGCTGACTTAACTGCAACCGCTTCTGCCAGCGCCATGGTTTCAGCTTCCAGATCGTCAACACTGGTTACCTTGTTGATCAGATCATTGGCCAGAGCCTCTTTGACACTCATCAGATGTCCGGTTGTCAGCAGTTCCATGGCTTTCTTTCTGCCAACATTGCGCGATAAGGAAACCATGGGGGTTGAGCAGAACAGACCGGCATTGATGCCATTAACCCCGAACTTGGCCTGATCAGAAGCAACAGCCAGATCGCAGGCGGCAGTCAGCTGGCAACCGGCGGCGGTGGCTATACCGTTGATTTTGGCAATGAAAATCTTGGGTGATTGGGTAATTGACAGCATCAGCCTTGAGCAGTCAGAAAACAATTTCTGATAATAGTTACGCCCTTCATCGGCATCGCTGCGCCGGGCAGCCATTTCTTTCAGATCATGACCGGCACAAAACCCCCGGCCTTCTGCCTGCATGATGACCACCCGTACCGTTGGGTCAGCGCTGACAGTATCAACGGCATTTTGCAGTGCTTCCAGCATGGCTTGTGACAATGCGTTAAAAGCTTTGGGACGGTTTAGGGTTATGCGCGCTATGCGTCCATTAATTGCGACTATGGCAAGTGAGCCTGCCGGTTCCATATCCATTTTGTTTTCCCTGAATTGTTATTCAAATGCCGACAGTAATTGCAGTTTCTTTGCAAGCTCATCATCTTTTGACATTTGCGTGACGATTTTCTTGTTGTTTTCAGATGGCAAAAGTGCATTCAGACTGGCGATTATCCGGCGTTTTTCCTTTGCCTCTATTGTCTTGTCTTCCTTCACTATATCTATCTGGGATTTGATATCCTCATCCTGATCATACAATATTGATGACCAGGCAAAACTGACCGCCATTATTGCACTGTTCCACTCAACAATATTGGCAAACCCGAAACTTTTGACTTCCGCCTCCAGTTTTTTACCAGCTTGAGTGTTTTTTACAAATTCTTCCAAAGTATCATATTGATCAAGTCCCTGATCATTGTACTTCTCACCAACAACTGCATAAGCCTCCAGTGCTCTTTTGGCAGAGTCAAGAGTGAGTTCAACAGTTTCAACCGCAGGAATATTGTTGATATCAAACTCACCGGTTGGTTGGTCATTATCTTCTGGTAAAGTTTCAGGCGGTTCATCCAGAAATTCACTGTCGGGCAGATAATTATTGGCAGGTGGCGGGGTGGATTGTTCAGTATCATCCCCAAGTCGCGACTGGTCCTTGACCGCTCCTGATGCAGCAGGTGCAGTGATGGTGATTGCTAAAAGCGCAAATATGTATAAATAACGTTGCATATCTGTGTTCCGCCCATGGATACTGGCAGTCTACCAAAGAAAACGGCAAATAGGAAAGAAGAATTGCCAAAGCACCTTTCTTCCGGGCGATAATGGCCTTTCTTTGCCAACTGACCAATAGTTAAAATTTGATCTGCAAACAATGTGGTATCATTATACCGTAAATATAACTGACTGATTAAACACAAAAAAATCATTTTGCTGTTGACGTACCCGGTGATTTGCAGTAATTAGCTGCTCATTCTCGTTGCGGGCCTTTGCGCCCGCTTGTTTGATTGTGCCCTGACAAGGGCTTTGTAGCAGGACGAATTGCAATGAAAACCTTTTCTCAAAAACCCGCCGAGGTTGAGAAGAAATGGGTGTTGATCGATGCTGACGGTTTGGTTCTCGGGCGGCTTGCCGCAATGATCGCCAACCGGCTGCGCGGAAAACATCTGCCAAACTATACCCCTCACGTTGATTGCGGCGACAATATTGTTGTTATCAATGCTGAAAAACTGTTGCTTACCGGTCGTAAGCGCCAGAACAAGACATATTACCGCCATACAGGATACCCCGGTGGTATCAAGGAAGCCAAGGCTGGAGAAATCCTTGACGGCAAGCAACCTGAACGGGTTCTGGAACTGGCTGTCAAAAGAATGTTGCCCGGTGGACCACTTTCACGTCAGCAAATGAAAAATCTCAAGATTTTCGCTGGAACCGAACACAAGCATGAAGCACAAAGTCCAGAGAAACTCGACTTCGCCAGTGCTAATGTCAAGAATACATTGAGGAAGTAGAGCAATGGCTGAAGAAACCAAAACCCTGGAAGACCTCGGTGAAGTGCTCGGAACTGTCACCGAAGAAATCGTAGAAGAAACCGCACCGGTTGAATTGCCTGATCCCAAAATTGACGATCAGGGCAGGGCATATGCAACCGGTCGCCGCAAGGATGCTGTAGCACGCGTCTGGATCAAGCCGGGCAACGGCAAGATCACTGTTAACAAGCGCGAGTTTGAAAACTACTTTGCCCGTCCGGCCCTGCGCATGATTATTGCCCAGCCGATCGAAGCTGCTGACCGCAAGGATCAGTATGATATTGTCTGCACCGTTTCAGGTGGCGGGCTGTCAGGTCAGGCCGGTGCACTGCGCCACGGCATTTCACGCGCCCTTACCAACTTTGAACCGGCTTTGCGCCCGGTATTGAAAAAAGGCGGCTTCCTTACCCGTGATGCCCGTGAAGTTGAACGTAAAAAATATGGCCGCGCCAAAGCCCGTCGCAGCTTCCAGTTCTCAAAACGCTAGAACTGTTCAAGATTTTTACAAAAATTTGGCCCGGGGGGAGGAATTCCCCGGGCCTTTTTATTCGCATCACGCCTTGCTGGTGTCAGGGAGTGCCAATTGACGGTGTCTGCGTCTTGCACTTTCAACTGACCTTTTATTGAGAAAAAGCAGGAACGGTCAGTTTCGGTGCCACAAGATTTTATAACTTGCTACTTGTGTTGAATTAAATTTGGCGCTTGTGATCAATAATTTCAAATCATCTGCAAACACTAGTTTGTGATTGGCGATAAATGTAATAAAATCAATAATATACTGTATTTATTTCATATACTCCTGCCACACGGTTCTGTCGTCAATCCTGAAAATTTGATCATCAGACAGGGTAAATATTCATGCCAGGTTCACAATTAAACTGTCCAGATAGATAGCATGGCTGGCCAGACTTTAGAATGTCTTGCGCCAGCAATCATGTTGTGTACCATCCAAACAATGGATCATTTTATCTCTTGAACACTATTTTCCTTAAGCCGTAGTGCTCGCTGACATAAATTACCTTGCCGCCACATATTCCCCGTTTGGCCAGCATGGAGCTGATATGGCTTCGCCCAGATTGGCATCAACCAGTCGCTGTCGGGCTTCCAGAAGACGCGTTACCAGACCTGGTTCCACCTTGGCAAAAGCTTTGGGGTTTTCATCGCGTTTAACCACGATCCCGAGCAATTCGGTAATGGCATTGCCAACCGAATTTTGTGAAATGGTTACGATCAGCCGACCCTTCTGGTCGCGATACAATATCTGCTTGTAGGCCGGGCGCCAGCGGATTTCATTGGCAAATTGCGGGTCCAGAATAACCTGTTCACGCAAGTCTCTTGCTACCCGGATAAATGTATTATTGGACAAAAGCACATCAGCAACCTGATTGGGATAATTGACACCTTGCGGGATGCGCTCATCACCTGTTGCAACCAGAGAAAAGAATGTCCGGTAAAAGTCAAGAAAGCCGCGTAAAATCTGTTCATACTCATACCAGAAATACTGATCAGACAGTTTTTCCACCCCGCCTTTCAATTCCCAGCAGGGCAGCCCTTGCGGATATCCGGTGATAGAAAGCGCGCTTTCATCTTCCGGCAAAGTGCTCAAAATCTGTAAGTCCAGAACTTCCAGAAAATCGCGGTAAACACTACTCAGATGCCGCAGAAACAGGGTGTTGTGGCCACTGTCGGTCAGATTGGGATCATTGGGATTTGCCGGTTTTGCCTTTTCTAGTTCATCCATAGGAAAAACCATAAAATGATTATGAATCATACGGATAGAAGGAACGCCTGGTTTGTTTAGCGGCCATGTGGAATCAAGCGAAGCTTCACCGCACAAGATCAGATGTTTTTCAGGGTCAGGATATTTATCCAGCATATATTCCAGCAAAATCTGGGTCATTTTCGACCAGACTTTCTTTTGCCGCCGGCTCATCTGATCACGCCTGACCGGACGCCCAAGCGGATCAAGTATGCGTTTTGAGGTGTCAAGAATGACCGAAGTATCAAACTCGGAACTGTGACCAATCAGCTTTCGATACATAAGCAGATTTTCAGGCGTCCTGAACAAGCCGTTTTCCTCTGCCAGATTTTTCAGATTGGCCGGTGAATTAAAAAACTCAACCGGCGCCATGCCTTCAGGTATTGGAATGGTAAGGCTTGGGCGCGGAGTTACTATTTCACGCGGGGCGGCGGTTTGCTTTGGCATTTGATAGTTACCTTGTTGATTCTTGTTTTGTTATGTCTGATTGCAAAGCATGTTTGGTTCAAGGTGGGATTTTGTCGCTTGTTTGTCTGAAAAATGAACTTGTCAGTTTTTCGGTAGCCGCAAATTGTGAAATCTGATCAGTTTGTTTTCGCAATCAGATAAACAAAAAGGAGACAAAAAAACATGAAACTGTTACGCGCTATTACCATCACAGGGTTGATTGCAGCCATAACAGCAACTGCACTGGCTGGAGACAACAAAGTGCCATACCCGCAAGGATACCGGCAATGGCAACATGTAAAAACCATGGTCATTCTCAAAGGCCACACTTTTTCACCAGACTTTCAGGGTATTCACCACATATACGCCAATAAAAAAGCCATGGCGGGTCTGACATCTGGAAAATATCAGGATGGTTCAGTACTGGTGCTTGATCTGCTTGAGGAAGTCAAAGGTGATTTTGTTTTGCAGGAAGGAGGCCGCAAGTATATTGCTGTGATGCACAAATCAGGCAAGCAATATTCCCAAACTGGCGGCTGGGGTTTTGAAGGCTTTTTGCAAGACAGCAAGGAAAAACGTATAGTGAAAGACAAGGGAGTTGAATGTTTTTCTTGCCATAAATCGCAAGTATCGGGTGACTATGTATTCTCAAAATATAGAAACTAGGCTGTATGAACAACTCGATGACATTCGATGAAAAATACAAGCTTATCGGCGGGCAGGGTGGGGCTGTTTTTGAAGGTCACTTTGTAATCGCAGTCAAGACGACAGGCATTTTCTGTCGTCCATCCTGCCGGGCAAGAAAGCCAAAGCGTGAAAATGTGATTTTTTACGAGACTGCACAACAAGCTATGCAGGCCGGGTTTCGACCATGCAAGATTTGCAAACCTATGGAAAGGCTGGATGAAACCCCGCAATATATCAAGGATATCATAGTTGAACTGCACCAGACCCCATATCTTCGTATCAAGGATGCAGATCTGCTGGACAGGGGCATCGAACCAAGTCAGATCAGACGCTGGTTCAAGAAACATCACAATATGACGTTTCATACCTATCAGAGAATGATACGAATCAATGCTGCGTTTAACTCCATAAAAAAGGGTGAAACTGTTACCAATTCGGCATTTGACAGCGGTTATTCATCCCTTAGCGGCTTTAATGAGGGTTATCGTTCCATATTTGGTGGTTCAGCAAGCCGTTGCGGCACCAGAGGGATCATCAATATTGTCAGATTTACCACCCCGATCGGGCCAATGTTTGCCTGCGCTACGCAAAAAGGTATCTGCCTGGTGGATTTTACCGACAGGGCGGAGCTGGAAGCGGAGTTTCAGGAATTATGCAAGCATTTGAAGGCCGTAATTCTTCCCGGCAAGAATCAGCATCTGGATCAGGTTCAAAAAGAGATGGCCGAATATTTCAATGGTCAGCGGAAGAAGTTTGATGTTTGTCTGGATACTCCGGGAACTGATTTCCAGAAGAAAATATGGAATATCTTGCAGGATATTCCATTTGGTTCAACCCTGACTTACAAGCAGCAGGCGATTATCTACGGCAATCCAAAAGCTACCCGGGCCGTGGCATCAGCCAATGGTCGCAACAGGGTAGGGATTATCATTCCCTGCCACAGGGTTATTGGTGCTGATGGCGCTCTGGTTGGCTATGGTGGTGGATTATCGCGCAAACGCTGGCTGCTGGAATTTGAAGCCGGTCTTGTTTGAGCCTGTTGTGTTTTGCATTAAAATATTTGTGTTGCTATTGACCTTCCCCATACTGGAGGGTTTAATGTGCGACAGACTGATAAATGGAAGCAAACACATATGAATATTCAGATTGCAGCGACCAGGGCGGACTTGCCGGTAAAGACAGTGCGTTACTATGATGATATCGGGCTGGTTTGCCCTGATCGGCTGGGTAATGGTTATCGCGACTATTCGGCCCGCGATGTAAATATATTGCAATTTCTGGGGCGCTCGCGTTCTCTGGGCTTTTCCATAGAAGATTGCCGCCAGCTCTTGTCACTATATGAAGATCACAACCGCGCCAGCAGCGATGTGAAAGCCATTGCCGAGCGCCACATGATCGAGATTGACAAGAAAATCAAGGAACTAAAGGCAATGCGTGAAACCCTTGGTAATCTGGTAACTAACTGCCACGGTGATGACCGACCGGACTGTCCAATACTGGACGGACTGGCAAACCCGGATCAGGAATAATGGACAGGTTTGCTTCCAGAATGCGTGCCAACTGGATTTTATGGTGACTTTCATCCCCGGCAGAGGCCATCTCAGCAACAACAAAACCGGCCAGAGCCACAGGATCAACCGACCAGATTAATGGTGAATTGTTGCGGCCTATACCCCGCCACGTTCATATTTGACCGTGGCTGCATAAAATCCCCACATCGAACCCAGCAATATATAGAAATGTCGCCAGTGTTCGGTATCAATCTGCACTCCTTGCAGGATAGTGAATAATAGCGGGCACCATACTGCAATGGCATAGAACTGCCACGGGGTTCTGGAAAAGATGGTTTTTATGCCGATCATGAAAGTTGCGGCAATCATTGCTATATAGGTGAAACCGCCAATCCAGCCATAAGTGGCAAATGAATGGATTATGATATTATGCGGATCAGCCCCGAACAAAATGGCAAACTGGCGGGCACCTGTTCCATTGGGGTGGGTCAGCAGATAGGGCAGGGAGGCTAGCTGTATCCCGAACCGCCCGGTTTCCCCGGCATCATATGAATTGATCAGATTTGCTCTGGCAATAAACAGCGTCCTGACGAATTCAAATGAAAGTGCGACAGACATCATGATTACCAGCAGGATAAATCCGGCGATTGATAAGAGCGCTACTCTGGTTTTCATCTGTTTGTGTGGTGCCAGCATGAATGTCAATGTTACCATCATCAGCCCGGAAGCCAGGGTTGATACCCATGCTCCGCGTGAAAAGGCAAAAAAGATTGCTGCCATGATGATTATCAGGGCTATTGCTGAAATAACCGGATGGCGCTGTTTGCCGGTCAGGAAATTTTGCACAATATACATGGCTGGCAGTATCAGGAAGGTTGACAGCACATTGGGGTCTTTGAAGGTGCCTTGTGCCCGAAGAATTGGTGCCCATTGCTCAGCCATGCCGAAAATATCAAAATAT
>JALXCV010000106.1 GCA_026990765.1 Hyphomicrobiales bacterium
TTTTCGGCACTGTGCTGATTAAGTTCGACCAGGGTTTGCAGCAATTGTTTCATGTCAACCGGTTTGGCACGTGACCTGACCAGTTCTGCATCCAGTCTTGAAGCATCAGAAATATCAGAAATCAGCCTGTCCATGCGGGCCACATCCTCATTGACGATTTCAATAAGTCTGGCCTGTTGTTCCGGTGTCTTGGCATATAACAGGGTTTCCACCGCACTTCGAAGCGATGTCAGAGGGTTTTTAAGCTCATGAGATACATCTGCAGCAAATGATTCAATTGCATCAATCCGGCTGTAAAGGGCATTGGTCATGTCACGCAGTGATCCTGACAAATGTCCGATTTCATCACGCCTTGAGGTAAAGTCGGGTATTTCCACTCTGGCGCTGATGCCGCGGCGGATTTTTCGCGCAGCTGCTGATAATCGCCTGATCGGCTCGGCAATATGGCCGGCAAGTGACAATGACAATAATACGGCAATAATTGCAGCAACAGCAAAATTGAGGAAAATCACCCGGCGTTCCGATTTCAGAACATCATCAATCTCACCACCCTGGGTCGACAGGATAAGCACCCCCTGAACCGCTCTGAACCGCTGAATCGGCACGGCAACGATGATGATAATTTCATTTTTGTCATTAACCGCCTTTTTTTGCACCGGCAATCCGGTAAGTGCCAGCCTTATCTCCGGGAAATCCTTGCCATTATCCAGGCCATAGGGTTTTTGCAGCGGATAATCATGGGCAAAAAGCCAGTCATATATTTTGGTCCAGGCTTTTTGTATAAAACTTTCTTCCGGTGCCTTGATTGGTGGCAAGTCAAATCGCAAGATTTCTCCGCGCCCGTAAAAATGCCGGCTGTCGATTACCATCTGGCCATTCTTGTCAAAAATTCTGGCTCTTGTGGTAGTATTGGCAACCAGTCTTTGCAGCATCGGACCGGCTTTTTCCGGGTTGATAAGAAAATCAAGATCGCGATAGCTTTCAGTGCCTGCAGGCGCTTCATTGCCCAGTTGCTGTTCAATGAACAAATCCGGGTCAAGCACAATATCGCCAGTATCACTGGTTGCTGCAGCAGCCACTGCCGCGGCCATGATCTGGGCCTGAATGCGCAGGCTTTCCTCGCGCGCCGCAATCAGTCCCTGGCGAGACTGGTTGAAATACAAGATACCGGCCATCATCAGGATCAGGCCAATAATATTGATCATGATGATGCGGCTGGTCAGCCTTGTCGGGGCAAGCCGGTACAACCAGCGAAAAGGTCTGAAACTCTTTCTTCTGGCAGGCTTTGCAGCAGTGGTTTTAACTACATCGCTCAATGCGGCCCGTCTCTATCATGTTTCGCGAAAGCGATAGCCAACACCATAAAGTGTTTCAATCGCTTCAAAATCATCATCGACTACCTTGAATTTCTTGCGCAATCGCTTGATGTGGGAATCAATAGTGCGATCATCGACATAAACCTGATCATCATAGGCTGCATCCATCAGTGAATCGCGACTTTTGACAATACCAGGGCGCTGGGCAAGAGATTGCAGGATCAAAAATTCGGTAACTGTCAACACTACCTGCTTGCCACCCCATGTGCATGAATGGCGTTCGGGGTCCATAACCAGCCTGCCGCGCTCGATGACATGTGATGAAGATGCCGGTTCGCTGCCTGCATTTTCGCGTGGCTGGGCCCGGCGCAATACCGCCTTTACCCGCTCGACCAGCAAGCGTTGCGAAAATGGCTTGCGGACAAAATCATCTGCGCCCATTTTCAGCCCGAAAAGTTCATCAATCTCATCATCCTTGGAGGTGAGAAAAATGACTGGCAGGTCAGATTTTTGCCGCAACCGCCTTAGCAGTTCCATACCATCCATGCGCGGCATCTTGATATCAAAAATAGCCATATCGGGCGGGTTGTCTTCCAGCCCCTGCAAAGCCGAGACACCATCAGAATAAGTGCTTATCTGATAACCTTCTGCTTCAAGAGCAATCGATACTGAAGTCAGTATGTGGCGATCATCATCTACCAGAGCGATTTTGGACATGCGTTTTCCCATCTGTATTGAATCCTTCAATGCCGGGCTTATAGAGCGAAGTGGGGAAAATTGTGGCAAAGATAAATAAGATCATTTCGCCATTTTGGCCACTTTGTTGAATTGTGGCTGAAATATGGCGATGATGTGGCCATGTTACAAGAGTTGTATTTACAATATCACCATTACAGGACAATTATCTCCACGATAAGCTTGCCCATTTTACCGCATTTGACTAAGGTTCCCGGCTAGACCGGGGTTTTCGGTCAGCATATTGATTTTCAGTTAACCAGAAGGACAGACAGCGTGGAAATTACAGGAATATTCAACCCTGATTGCGGTATTGAAAGCTCCGGCTTGAAAAACCTCAAGGCAGTTCATTTCAATCTTAATGAAGCCGAACTATATGAACTGGCTATCAAGCGCGGTGAGGGTATGGTTACCGCTCATGGTGCCCTGTCAGTCACCACCGGCAAACATACGGGTCGCTCGGCCACCGACAAGTTTTATATAAGGGATGATGAAACTGAAGATGTTATCTGGTGGGACAATAATGCTGCCATGTCGGTTGATCATTACCAGGCCCTGAAAGCTGATTTCATTGACCATGCTGAAGGCATGGAGCTGTTTGTTCAGGATTTATATGGTGGTGCTGACAAGGATTATCGCATCAAGGTAAGAGTAGTTACCCAATTTGCCTGGCATGCCCTGTTCATCCGGCATTTGCTGCGCCGCCCGGAGTTATCGGAGCTGAAGACTTTTGAGCCTGAACTGCATATTATTTCCATTCCCGGTTTTGAGGCTGATCCTGACCGCCACGGCACCAATAGCAAAACAGTTATCGCTGCCAATTTTACCGATTTGAAAGTGTTGATAGGCAGCACTGAATATGCCGGGGAAATCAAAAAGGCAGTTTTCTCCACGCTGAATTATTTGCTGCCACCTCAAGGCGTCATGCCGATGCACTGTTCAGCCAATGTTGATGATAATGGTTCATCAGCCCTGTTCTTTGGCTTGTCGGGCACCGGTAAAACCACCCTGTCATCTGATCCTGAGCGTACTTTGATCGGTGATGATGAACATGGCTGGTCAGATAATGGCATCTTCAACTTTGAAGGTGGCTGTTATGCAAAAACCATCAACCTGTCGCCAGAATCAGAACCTGAAATCTATGCAACCACCCAGCGCTGGGGTTCGGTGATTGAAAATGTGGTGTTTGATCCAGTAACCAGAATGCCTGATTTTGATGATGCCAGCCTTACGCAAAATGGTCGTGTCGGCTATCCGATCCATTATATCCCCAATGCTTCTGAAACCGGTACTGCCGGGCATCCTGACAATGTGATCATGCTGACGGCTGATGCTTTTGGTATCCTGCCACCAATTGCCCGCCTCACCCCGGCTGCTGCCAAATATCACTTCCTTTCTGGCTATACCGCCAAGGTCGCTGGTACTGAAAAAGGGGTAAAGGGGACACAGGCCACATTCTCAACCTGCTTTGGTGCGCCCTTCATGCCTCGCAATCCAACTGTATATGGCAATCTGCTAAAACATCTGCTGGCAGATCATGATGCCGTTTGCTGGCTGGTAAATACCGGCTGGACCGGTGGTCCTTATGGCAAGGGCCATCGCATGCCTATCAAGGAAACCCGGGCATTGCTCAGCGCAGCTCTTAACGGCTCTCTCAATGAAGTTGAAATGCGGATTGACCCGATATTCGGCTTTGAAGTCCCCGTTGCAGTTGCCGGTGTTGACAGTGCAATTCTGGAGCCACGCTCAACATGGGATGACCCGGAAGCCTATGACAAACAGGCCGCAGAACTGGTAAAAATGTTTGTAGATAATTTTGCCAAGTTCGAACCCCACGTATCAGCAGATGTCATGGCAGCTGCACCTTCAATCAAATAACAAAAAAGCGTTTCATGTCGATTTCAAGCGACATGAAACGCCAGAAAGAATCTAGCCTGACTGCTACACTCGTTTCAGACAGATTGGTAGGCCGTAGTTGGCATTAGGCAAAATCACTGGTTCGTTGTTGGACGCACTCAATAGCAAGAACAGGTCATAGCCACAGGCAAATATGTGAATATTAATGGCCTTAAAAATAATACATAGAATGTATTTACACAGATATCTTTCCATAGTAGTTTTTTTCATGAGTTGTGCCTGTTATGAATTGGGTTGAAACTCATATGGAAATTTTCTATCGTAGATATTAATGTGTATCACAGACTGGCCCGGAAAAACCTTTAAGGGGTATATTCCTGACATCCACCCCGCACTTTGGCACATGCTTGATGTAGCAGCAGTGGCGGAAGAATTGCTGGCGCGGCGCTCGCTGACTGGAAATGCTGCCCAGGACAAGGCTTTGCAATTTCTTATTGCACTTCATGATATTGGCAAGATCAGCGAGAGTTTTCGCACCATGCTGCAAGGTCAACCATTATGTGGGGAGCGGCATTGGCGGCACAGTTATACCCTGATGAAATACCTGCTGGATGACCAAATTGCGGCGCTGATCGGTGGTAGCAAGGAGGTGCGCTTTGCGCTTTATGCAGCTGTTTCCGGACATCATGGTGGTCCACCTGAGAACTTGAACCAGCGCGAATTGCGAAACCACAAGGCGCAGATTGGCTCGGGATTGAAAGCAGCACCTGACGTGCTTGCGGCCTTGACCTCTCTGTTTGACGGAGCATCGCTGGCGAAAGTTACAGATGCGGGCGCCCTTTCATGGGCGCTATCGGGACTTACAGTACTGGCGGACTGGATCGGATCCAACGCTGAATGGTTTCCACCGCAATTGCCGGACATTCCGGTCACAGAATATTACGCTTCTGCACAAAAGCGGGCCGCACGTGCGCTGGAAAAGGCAGGACTGTTTACTGGCACCCCTAAGCTGCGGCCAGATATTCTGAACGGATTGACCCCGCACCCGATGCAGGTAACAGTGGCGGATATCCCCCTGCCCGAGGGGCCATTGCTGGCTGTGATCGAAGATGCCACCGGTGCTGGCAAGACCGAAGCGGCCCTGATACTGGCCGGCCGGATGATGGCGGCAGGCAAGGGAGCGGGAATGTATTTTGCCCTGCCGACCATGGCTACCAGCAATGCAATGCTTGAGCGTGTGCGAGATGCCGCACCACAGTTGTTTTCCGGCCAGCCCAGTCTGGCCCTGACTCATGGTCGTGCAGATATGAGTCCTGCCTTTCGTGAAATCCGCGAGAATCGCTCTGATGATACCAGTTGTTCGGACTGGCTGGCCGATGATCGCAGGCGGGTGCTATTGGCCGATATTGGAGTAGGCACCATTGATCAGGCACTGATGGCGGTGTTACCAACCCGGTTCAGCACCCTTCGGCTATGGGCACTGGCCGGCAAGGTGCTGATTATCGACGAGGCGCACAGCTATGATCCTTATATGGAGGCTGAATTGCAGGCGTTGCTACGCTTTCAGGCGCGTCTTGGAGGCTCGGCAATTGTAATGACCGCCACCTTGCCTGTTAAAATGCGTACCGGTTTTGTCCACGCCTTTCAGGAGGGGCTGGGAGTGGAACCAACACCAGTCACCGGGCAGGATTACCCGCAGCTTGCACTGGCAGGTCATGAAGTAAAATGTCAGGCAGTGCCTCCTGTGCCTGCCACTTGTCGCCGGCTGAAGGTGCATCGTTTGGAAAATGTGGCAGCAGCAGTAGAACTGATAGCTGGTGCAGCAGTGAAAGGAGCAGCCTGTATTTGGGTACGCAATGCTGTGGATGATGCCATTGCGGCGGTGGCAGCGCTGCGGGAGGCAGGCATCAAGGCCGATTTGCTGCACGCCCGGTTCACTCTTGATGACCGGTTGCAAAAGGAAGAAACCATGCAAGCCCGTTTTGGCCGCGCAGGAGTGGACAGGGCCGGAAAGATACTGGTAGCGACACAGGTTGTCGAAGCATCACTTGACCTGGATTTCGATCTTATGGTCAGCGACCTTGCACCCGCGGGGGCATTGGTCCAGAGGGCGGGAAGGCTTTGGCGACACATGAATGAGCGCCCGGCAAGCACACGCCCCGTCGCCGGGCCGGCACTGCATGTATTATCACCCGATCCAGATGCGGTGGAAGATGCCCGCTGGTTGCACAAAGTGCAGGAAGGTGGTGCATGGGTGTACCCGCAAGACCAGCAATGGCGAACTGCTCGCGTAATTTTCGATGCCGGTGAGATCAATGCACCCGAAGGACTGCGCGAGTTGATCGGTGCCGTCTATGGCGATGCGCCGGTGCCTGCTCCGCTGGAGGCTGCCGAAATCGAGCGTATTGGTCGTAGCACTTGCGAACGTGCGCAGGCGCAAAATACTCTGGCCGACGCCATGCTGGCATATGACCAGCACCTGATGCAAAAAGTGTTTGATGATTTAAGCTTTCCGACACGCCTTGGCTTGCCGCAAGTCACTTTGCGTCTGGCAAAGCTGCAAGGCGACAAGCTGCTGCCGCTGGCCGGTAATGGCCGTTTTGGCTGGGCATTGTCGGAAGTACTGGTTTCCAGGACCCGTTATGAAAAGCTTGATGGCGTGGACCAGACTGACAAGGCCATTGAGGCCGCAAAGTCTGAGTGGCCAAAATGGATGCGGGACAAGGTGTATCTGCTGCCAGTGAATGAGGACGGGGTTATATGCAAGGGGTTGCACTACAATAATACCTTTGGTTTGATCTTCAAACACTTCTCTTTCTAATTTCCCTGCATTATAGTAACATTGCTGATATAGAAAGAAAGAATCTTGGATGCTAAACCTTGTACAAGACAAATGGATTCCGGTAATTCGCACAGGACGGACCGATGTTATCCGCCCCGACCAGATCGCAGAACCGGATGTGTTGCGTCTCAACTGGCCACGTGCCGATCTCAATCTGGCTTGTATGGAATTACTGGTCGGGCTGGTTTATCTGGCGCATCCATGTACTGACCGCACCACGCCGCCCGATGCCACAAGCCTGCATGCCGCGCTGGACCCGCTGGCCCCGGCCTTCAACCTGCTGGGCGATGGCCCGCGCTTCTTGCAGGATATGGAACCGCTGGAAGGTGATCCAGGCCCACCGGACATGCTGTTCATTGACAGCGCAGGCACCTCAACAGCCAAAAAGAACGCTGATCTTATGGTGCGGCGCGGGCGTTATGGAGGCCTGCCCCTGCCGCTGGCAGCTATGGCACTTTATACCTTGCAGGCATTTGCGCCCTCGGGTGGAGCGGGAAATCGCACCTCGATGCGTGGTGGTGGGCCGATGGTGACACTGGTGCGTCCCGATGCTGACGAATTGTGGCCATTGATCTGGGCCAATGTACCTCATGGCGAGCCGCTGGTCACGGTCGATCTGCACAAGCTGCCATGGATGCGCAAGACTGCAAGTTCCAGATCAAAGGGAGTGGTGATGGTTCCCGAAGAGGGCAGCCAAAGTGCACCCGCGCCCGAAGTGTTTTTCGGTCAGCCCCGCCGCTTGCGGCTGGTGGAGGCGGATGGAATTATCACAGGTGTTATCCAGCGTCCCTATGGCAATAATTACCAGCAATGGCGACACCCGCTATCGCCATATTATACCGATACAAAGCGGCAGGTTCTGCCGGTGCATCCAAAACCGGGGACATTTGGCTACCGCAACTGGCGCGGGGTGCTGCTTACCTCTAAAAAGGGGCTGAAACCGCAATCTCTGACCACCTATGAAAAGGATCTGGAAGCCCCCAAATGCAGCCTGATCGTTGCCGGCTGGGCGATGGACAATATGAAACCGCAGGATTTTGTCTGGTCTGAGCAGCCGGTATTCAGCCTGTCAGACGAGGCCGAACATGATGCAGCTGATATGGTGGAAGCTGCAGAAGCAGCCGGATTTGCACTCAAGGTCTGCGTTAGTGAAGGGGCCGATGGCAACCGTGCAGAGGCCGCAGAGGAGAGCTTTTTCAGTGCAACGCAGGCCCCGTTTGAAGCGCTGCTGGCCAGAATGGCCAAAGATGGAATGAAGCGGCATGAGGAATGGCTCAAAATAATGAGCCGCGAGGCACTGGCAGCATTTGATGCAGCGGTGCTGCCTGGTCTGCCTGATCTGGCCGAAAGCAAACGGGAAAAAGCAGTCAAGGCATATGGCAAATTGCAGGCGGCGTTCAAAGGCTTCGGTTTGGGCAAAAAGATATTCACGCCGATGGGACTGGTGGCAACAAAGAAAAAGGAAACAGCATGAGCCAAGATGTGAAAACCATTTGTCAAAGCTGGTGGGCGCATGAAATTGCTGCCGAAACCGGCCTTGCCCGCAAGACCAGGGCGCAATTGCGCCGTGCCGACACACAGCTCAAGGCGCTTGGTGTGCCCGCCGTGCACCGGCTTAATGCAGCCCTGTCTGCTGCTGGCTTTGACCTGCACCATGATCCTGAACGCCTGGCGCTGATCGCGGTGGCACTCGCCCATATAAAGGAGAAAGGCCCGAAAATAGCACGAGCATTTGGCGCGGGTGATCCGCCTGCACTCAGCCCGATACGTTTCAACGCCCTGATCCGCGCCACAACACCCAAAGCAGTTTGGCGACCTCTTGCACGTGCCATGGCGGTCATAAAGGGGGTCGGTAACCCCGGCCAGCTTGGATATGATCTTTATTACTGGAACGATAAAACCCGCACCCGCTGGTGCTTTGACTATTACGGCGAGACTATCGCCAACCAAAAACAACTGGAGACTGGAACATGACCCGCTTTTTGCAATTGCATTATTTGACTATATATCCCCCTTCCAATCCCAATCGTGACGATCTGGGCCGCCCGAAATCTGCCATCTATGGCGGGGCGCCACGGCTGCGCATTTCCAGCCAGGCACTGAAACGTGCGGCGCGAATTTCTGACGTGATGCAGCGCGATCTGTCCGGGCATCTGGGCGAGCGCACCCAGCGGATCGGCGAGGTAGTGCGCGATGCGCTGTTGGCTGAAGGGGCGGATGAGGAAAAAGCCGCCGAAATTGCCAGGAAGATAACGGATGTATTCGGCAAGGTAGATGCCAAAAACGAGGCTCGCACCCGTCAGCTTGCCTTCATCTCGCCGCAAGAAAAAGCCATCGCCATTGACTGGGCCAAAAGGGGACTGGCAGGGGAAGAACTACCCAAGACTAGCGAGTTGAAAAAGCTGGTGCTGCGCCACGCAGACGGGGCTGCCGATGTGGCGATGTTTGGCCGGATGCTGGCCGATGATCCAGATTTCAATCGCGAGGCAGCGGTGCAGGTGTCCCATGCCATCACCACCCACAAGGCGCTTGTTGAAGATGATTTTTATACAGCTGTAGATGATCTGAAAAAATCTGCCGAGGATGCCGGTGCCGGATTTGTTGGTGAGGCAGGGTTCGGCTCAGGGGTGTTTTACCTTTATGCCTGTGTAGATACGGACCTGTTGCTGGAAAATCTTGACGGTGATGTGGCGCTGGCCAGACTGGCAATTGGCGCACTCACCGAGGCGCTGGCTGTTGCTACCCCGTCGGGCAAGAAGAACAGCTTTGCCCATCAAACCCGCGCAAGTTTCATCCGTGCCGAATGCGGCTCCCGGCAGCCACGCAGCCTTGCCGGGGCATTTTTCAAACCCGTATCAGGTGAAGACCTGATGGCAGCATCGGTTGCGGCGCTGGGAGATATGGCCGACCGGCTGGACAGTGCGTATGGAGCATGCTGTGAGGCCAGCTCCGTGATGGATATCACCAAGGGGCAAGGCAGTATTGGTGAAATACGCAACTTTGCCGAAGGTTGCATGGATCATGACTGAGCATCTGGTTTTTACGCTGGTGGCTCCTATGGGGGCTTTTGGCGACCTTGCCGGCCATGAGCAGCGTGGCTCTGCATCCTGGCCCGGCCGCTCGGCCATTCTGGGCCTGATCGGCGCGGGGCTTGGGATACGGCGCGACGATGTTGCGGGTCAAAAATACCTGAACATATGGCATATGGCCGTGTCAGTTCTGCATCAAGGTATGGTGCTGAATGATTTTCATACGGTGCAAACCGTGCCCTCGGCCCGAATCAAGCGTCCAGCCACCCGTGCTGATGCTCTCAACGCCCTGACACACGCTGACAATGGCTTGATAACCCGGCGCAGCTACCGCATGGATTGCGCCTTTGGTGTGGCATTGTGGGGCGGGGATGCCGCGAGATTGGAAGCTGCGCTAAAAGCCCCGCATTTCGTGCCTTATCTGGGGCGCAAGAACTGCCCGCTCTCTGCCCCGATGGCGCCAAAATGTCTGAACGCTGAAGGCCCTGTTGAGGCACTGGCTGAAATAACCCTGCCGCCGTTTTTGTCACTTGATGCCGCCGCACCGTTGTTTGTGGCCAGCGACATTCCCTTGGGCGAGGGACGCAGTGAGGTGCGCCATGACATCCCCATGGATCGGGAAAAGTGGCATTTCGGCCGGCGCGAGGTACATATCCACCAACCGGAGGGACAATGATGAGCCTTTATTTGTCGCGCCTAACCCTAAACCCGGCCCCCTCGGCCCGCGCCCTGATCCAATTGCTCAATCCCGAAGAGTCTGGTTCCGCCGCTGATGCCCATCACCGGTTGATCTGGACGGCATTTTCGGACGCCAGAGACCGGCGCCGGGATTTTCTGTGGCGCTATGATGGTGATAACAGGTTTTATACATTGTCGGCTCGCCCACCGCGCCCAAATGATCTGTTCGCGGAACCGGCGATCAAGACCTTTGAACCTGATCTTGCCATCGGTGACCGGCTGGATTTTATCTTGCGAGCCAATGCAACCAGGGTTTCAAAGCAGGCCGGGGGCAAACGTGTCGATGTGGTGATGGACCTGCTATATGATGAGCCAGCAGAAAAACGCGCTGAAAAACGCATGAAACTGGCGCAACTGGCCGGCGAGGCATGGATGGCACGCCAGGGGGCAAGCAAAGGATTTGCCCCGCTAAAAACCGTGGTGGATGGTTACACCGTGCTGGAACTGGGGCATGATACAGCCAGACGTTCCAACCGCCCGCGGCTTGGCATACTGGACCTGTCAGGCACTTTGACAATCACTGATCCGGACCTGTTTCTGTCTGCACTGGCGCAAGGCTTCGGTCGAGCCAAGGCCTGGGGATGCGGCTTGATGATGATTCGCCGTGCGCCATGACCCTGCCGCCTGCCAAACCAATCCCGCTGAAAGAGCGTTCGGCGCTGGTCTTTGTGGAAAGGGCGCAACTGGACGTAAAAGACGGTGCTTTCGTTGCTATCGACAGCGAGGGGCAACGCATCCACATACCTGTGGGCGGTGTTGCGTGCCTGATGCTGGAGCCTGGGGCAAGAATTAGCCATGCTGCTGTATCGCTTGCTGCACAGACCGGCACCTTGATTACCTGGGTAGGTGAAGGTGGCGTCAGGCTTTATTCAGCTGGCCAACCTGGCGGTGCACGTTCTGATCGACTTCTATGGCAGGCCAGGATAGCGCTTGATGATACAGCCAGATTGAAAGTAGTGCGCAAAATGTATGCTCTGCGTTTTGGTGAAGATGCCCCATCGCGCCGATCGCTGGAGCAGTTACGCGGTATTGAGGGCCAACGGGTTCGCCATGCATATGCCTTGCTGGCACAACAACATGGTGTCAACTGGAAACGGCGCAACTACGACCCTGACGACTGGAGCAAGTCCGATCTTCCCAATCGTTGCCTGTCTGCTGCCACTGCCTGCCTGCATGGTCTGTCTGAAGCTGCCGTATTGGCAGCAGGTTATGCCCCGGCAATCGGATTTTTACATACCGGAAAGCCGCGCAGCTTCGTGTATGATATAGCTGATCTTTACAAACTTAAAACTGTTGTACCAGAGGCCTTTGCTATTGCAGCCAAGGTGCAAAAAGGACGGCTTGACATGGCACCGGAACGCGCTGTCCGGTTGGCCTGTCGAGATGTGTTTCGCAAGACAGGCTTGTTGAGTAAAATAATCCCACAGATTGAAGAAGTCCTGTCAGCAAGCCAGTTGGACAAACCTGGAGCCGCACCCGAAGCTCGTAAGCCGGCATTCAAGGAGGAGGTCAGCGGCGATGATGGTCATCGTGGTTAACAATGCCCCGCCTCGCCTGCGTGGCCGTTTGGCCGCCTGGCTGCTGGAAATTCGTGCCGGTGTTTTTGTCGGTCACTACTCGGCTCGCACACGATCGCGAATTTGGAAACAGGTGGAATGCGGCATTGAACAGGGCGATGCCGTCATGTGCTGGAAGGCCCCAACAGATCAGGGCTTTGATTTCCTGACCATCGGGCAAAATCGCCGAATGCCAAAAGATTTTGACGGCCTGAAACTGGTTCAATTTGCCCCTTGGGAAAAGAGTGGAAAAAACTGAAAAATATTGGTAACTTTGAGACAAGGAGGGTTATTCAACAAAATCAACAAGTTCCAGACAGTCTGTTCCCCGCACACGCGGGGATGAACCGGTTCAGATACGCGGCATCGTGGCCAATGCCTTCTGTTCCCCGCACACGCGGGGATGAACCGAAATGGCTGGCCAGCAAGATTGAATAACCCCACTGTTCCCCGCACACGCGGGGATGAACCGCAGGAATCCACTATGTGGCCGAATTGAATACCCTGTTCCCCGCACACGCGGGGATGAACCGAAGCGCAATTGCAGCAGATGCAATTAGGTCTCCTGTTCCCCGCACACGCGGGGATGAACCGGCAGCAAGTTGTGGCGCTCCCCATGCAAGAGTCTGTTCCCCGCACACGCGGGGATGAACCGGAACAATGGAAAAGTCCTACCAAGGCCGAGCTCTGTTCCCCGCACACGCGGGGATGAACCGCACAGAGCGAGCCAGTGGCACCCGTTTACATCCTGTTCCCCGCACACGCGGGGATGAACCGCGGCAAACGCAGGGCCAAACTTCTTGAATGCGCTGTTCCCCGCACACGCGGGGATGAACCGTCTTTTCTATGGACGTCCTGAGACATAGCGAACTGTTCCCCGCACACGCGGGGATGAACCGCTGTATATGATAACTTTGCTCAATTTGATCTGCTGTTCCCCGCACACGCGGGGATGAACCGCACGCCAAAGCCCGCATCCGCAATTTCAAACCCTGTTCCCCGCACACGCGGGGATGAACCGCTGGAAGCTGTAATGCGGGGGGAAATAACCAGCTGTTCCCCGCACACGCGGGGATGAACCGAAAATTCATTTGCGGAGAAGTGAAAACCCATAACTGTTCCCCGCACACGCGGGGATGAACCGCTGTCAGGGTAATGCCGGTGCCGGTGGTAGCACTGTTCCCCGCACACGCGGGGATGAACCGGTGTGAATTGTGGATTATCAGGCAAGATACACTGTTCCCCGCACACGCGGGGATGAACCGTGAGACAATTGGCTTGTCTTTGTTGTACTCATCTGTTCCCCGCACACGCGGGGATGAACCGTCGGGGCGGTCAACCGGGCAATCAGGAATGGTCTGTTCCCCGCACACGCGGGGATGAACCGCACTTGAAGCAAAAACCCTTGAGGCAGAAGCACTGTTCCCCGCACACGCGGGGATGAACCGGCCATTGGCTGAATATTTCCATGCTGTAAATGCTGTTCCCCGCACACGCGGGGATGAACCGCTGGCCTTGCAGATCAAAGCCAAGAATGAAGTCTGTTCCCCGCACACGCGGGGATGAACCGTAGGGCAGACACGCGATTGCGCAGGCCTTTTGCTGTTCCCCGCACACGCGGGGATGAACCGCACTCGGATATGCCGGGATCGACCAGTTACGACTGTTCCCCGCACACGCGGGGATGAACCGTAATGGCGAATCGTGCCACGCCATTAATACGGCTGTTCCCCGCACACGCGGGGATGAACCGTCAATTATTCCACGCCGAAAAAAAGAGCGTGACTGTTCCCCGCACACGCGGGGATGAACCGACAGTCTGGTTTGCCATCCTGCACGGATTGCCTGTTCCCCG
>JALXCV010000107.1 GCA_026990765.1 Hyphomicrobiales bacterium
CACCGCCAACAGTCGGCACGCCAAAACAATTGCCATAACCACCGACACCGGCAACCACACCGGAAACCAGATGTTTGTTTTTGGGATAATCCGGTTCACCGAAACGCAGGGCATTAAGGGCGGCAATCGGGCGGGCGCCCATGGTGAAGATGTCGCGCAAGATACCGCCAACCCCGGTGGCAGCACCCTGATATGGCTCGATGAATGAGGGGTGGTTGTGGCTTTCCATTTTGAAAATAATGGCCTGACCATCGCCAATATCTACCGCACCGGCATTTTCACCGGGACCTATCAGAACCTTGTCAGATTCAGTGGGCAGGGTTTTCAGCCACAGTTTCGATGATTTGTAAGAGCAGTGCTCGTTCCACATGGCCGAGAATATGCCAAGCTCGGTGAAGCTGGGTTCGCGGCCTAACAGTTCGAGAATATGCTCATATTCATCAGGTTTAAGCCCATGGTCGGCGACCATTTCATCGGTGATTTTGATATCATTGGGGATCATGCTGCGATACTTTCAAACAGTGGCAGACAGTCGGTGCGGCCATGCAAGGGTTCAATCATGTTTTCAGGATGGGGCATCATGCCGATAATGTTGCCTTTGGCATTGGAGATACCGGCAATGTCATGCAGGGAGCCATTGGGGTTGGTGCCATCGGCATAGCGGAAAATGACCTGGTTGTTGTCTTCGAGTTTTTTCAGGGTTTCAGCTTCGGCAAAGTAGTTGCCGTCATGATGGGCAACAGGGCAGCGTACCTTGTCGCCCCTGTTCATTTTGGAAGTGAAAAAACTTGAATCATTTTCGATGCTTAGAGTGACCCGCTTACAAACAAATTTAAGTTTGGCATTGCGCATCAGGGCACCGGGTAAAAGACCGGCCTCTATAAGTATCTGAAAGCCATTGCAGACGCCCAGAACCTTGCCGCCCTTTTCAGCATGGGCCTTGATGGCGGCCATGACGGGGGAGCGGGCGGCTATCGCACCGCAGCGCAGATAATCGCCATAGGAAAAGCCGCCGGGGATAACCACCAGATCGGTTTGTGGCAATTCGGTTTCAGTATGCCAGACGGTTTTGACGCTGGCACCAGAGACATTCTCCAGCGCCATGATCATGTCGGCTTCGCGATTGAGACCTGGATATTGGATGATGGCGGTTTTCATATGGTTGGGTGCCTCATATTCGGGTTAGCACGTCCAGCAATCGTCTTTACTGCGAAGGCCGGAATGACGGGACAGGGCGCTGAGGTGACCGGGCTGATATATGCGCGGTAATGTCCTGTCATGCCAGTTCAATCTCGTAATCTTCGATAACTGTATTGGCTAAAAGCTTTTCGCACATGTCCTGCATTTGCGTCATTGCGGCTGCCTTGTTGTTGCCTGCCAGTTCTACTTCGAAATATTTTCCCTGGCGAACGCTGTCGATGCCGGAAAAACCCAAAGAGCCGAGTGAGCCCATTATGGCTTTGCCCTGAGGGTCAAGGACGCCGGTTTTCAGGGTTACTTTGATCATTGCTTTCATTGGTTTTCTCAATCGCTTTTTACAAGTACGGGTTTGGAGCGTTTTGGTATTTCATTTTTGCCATGCAATATGCCGAGCCGTTTGGCCACTTCGGAATAGGCATCGACCAGATCGCCAAGATCGCGGCGGAAATTGTCCTTGTCGAGCTTGCGGTTGGTTTCGACATCCCACAGGCGGCATGAATCAGGTGAAATCTCATCAGCCAGCACCACCCGCACCATATCGCCATCATACTGGCGACCATATTCGATCTTGAAATCAATCAACCGGATGCCAATACCGGCAAACAGGCCGGTGAGGAAATCATTGATACGCATGGTCATGGAGACAATATCGTCAAGTTCCTGCGGGTTGGCCCAGCCAAAGGCCAGAATATGTTCATCACTGATCAGCGGATCGCCCAGCTTGTCGTCCTTGTAACAATATTCAATGATTGTGCGTGGCAGTGCTTCGCCTTCGGTGAGGCCAAGCAATTTGCAGATGCCCCCGGCAGCCACATTGCGGACGATCACTTCCAGCGGGATGATTTCCACCTTGTTGACCAGTTGCTCGCGCATATTAAGGCGCTTGATGAAATGAGTAGGGATGCCGATTTCACCCAGCCTGGTGAAGATGAGTTCGGAAATACGGTTGTTGAGGACGCCCTTGCCTTCAATAATTGCATGTTTTTCAGCATTATAGGCGGTCGCATCATCCTTGAAATGCACCACAAGAGTATCAGGGTCAGGCCCTTCATAAAGTGTCTTGGCCTTGCCTTCATATAATTTTTTGCCGCGGGATTTCATTCGAATCAACCTTTTTTGACAGATATATCTGATATGTGAATAAACCAAGTTACGGGTCGGGGCAATCAGATGCAATGTGGTTTCAACAAGCCATTTGCCGCATTTTGTATATTTGAGGTGTTGAACTGTGTGATTGCGCAAGCTATGTCTTGTCTCAAGAGTGTTTATCTATAAGGGAGTTAGTCCGTTGTCCACATTTGAGACTCGTAATGAAGGTTTTGAAGGCAAGTTTGCCCGTGATGCAGAGCTTAAATTCAAGGCGACTGCCCGTAGAAACAAATTATTGGGGCTGTGGGCTGCTGATCTCATGGGGATGGGAAAAGAAGAAGCTGAAGAATATGCCAAGGCAGTTATCAAGTCTGACTTTGAAGAAGCTGGCGATCATGATGTTTTCCGCAAGATTCGGGCTGATTTTGATGCCAAGGGTGTAAAGCAGTCTGATCACCAGATACGCCGGACAATGGATGAACTGATGGCGGTTGCGCTCGAACAGGTTGAAAATGACGAATAAAACCATACGCCAGCAGCTTGCAGCAGATGAAGCTTTTCTGTTCAGCTGGCTGATGATGCCCGGCGGGTTTCAGGCAGGAGCATATGCCGGGGCCGGGCTTGATGGCGTGCTGATAGACATGCAGCACGGGATCATCGGGTTTCGCGATATGGTCTCGATGGTTGAAGCGATAAACAAGGCTGGTTCAAAAGCCATTGTTCGCCCGCCACTTGATGATTTTGCCATGGTTTCACGTGCTCTTGATTCCGGGGCCAGTGGCATTGTCTGTCCGATGATAAACAGTGCCGGGGATGCAGAAAAACTGGTATCTGCCTCCAAATTCCCGCCTGTGGGTGAGCGCAGCTGGGGTGCATATCTTGGTACAGAAGCAATGGGGCTGAGCAAAGAGGAATATCTTGGCAGGTCAAATGACATAAGCACAATATTTGCCATGATTGAAACTGGCAGGGCACTGGATAATCTTGATGAGATTTGTGCTGTTGATGGAATAGACGGGGTATTTGTTGGTCCCAATGATTTGTCCATATCACTGACAAAAGGCAAGGAAGCAGATGTAAATAACCGGTTGGTGCAGGAAGCTTTGCCACTTGTTGCTGATGCAGCTGCTCGCCATGGGAAATTTGCCGGTATTTTTGTAAGTGACAATGATGATCTTGGGAAATTTGCAAAAATGGGGTTCCGGTTCATGCCGGTGCTTTCAGATGCAAGTTTCATTACTGATGGTGTTTCGGCAATAAGGTCAGCCATTAAAATCTGAAAAGCTGTTTTTATCTGGTGCATTTCTGATCATCTGTCAGGCCTTGCAGGTGCGCCAATAAGATAGTTGTTGTTAATTGGAGATATGCGGTGAATACAAAAAGCTCAACTGCCAGTGATTTTGATGCAGCTATAGACAAGATAGTGGAACTGAGCATGATTGCCGGACCACTGCAGGCTGTTACTGACAAGTATTTTACCCATACCTCACATATTGTGAAAGCAGGCGGTGATGCGCAAGTAACCTATGCCATTTTCATGCGGCGCAGAGCCATTGCGGCGCTGGAACCGGCGGTCAGGCTGATAAAGCATCTGGTGCCGGAAGCCAGGGTAAAACAGTTTTATGCTGACGGGGAAATGGTGCCGGCAGAAAACAAGATGATGGAAATCACCGGGCCGATGTCCAAGTTGTCGGAAATTGAAACACTGGTTCTGCAAAAAACCGGCTTTCCATGTATTGCGGCGCGTAATGCCTATAATATGTGCCGTTCTGTTCCCTATGCCAGTTTTATGGATATGCACGCACGCCACGGGACAGGGCCGGAAATGAATCTTCTGGCCGCCTATGGGGCTGCAATTGGCAGTATGGCAGCAAAGAACGGTAATGGAGATGTCAAGGGTTTCAGCGGGTCATCGCAGGATCTGACTGCACCATTATTCGGGGCAAAAAAAGGTATGGGGACCATGCCGCATTCACTGGTCGGGTTTACTGATGGTGATGTGGTTACCGCAGCTCAATTGTTCATGAAAGAAATTCCAGATACATCAGCCCTGATTGCTCTGGTTGATTATGACGGCAAGGAGACCAGTGATGCGCTTAGATGTGCTGAATGGTTTTACAATGATGCCAAATTGCATGAAAAGGGGAAAGTCTATGGTGTCAGACTTGATACCCATGGCGGGCGGTTTTGTGAGGGGCTGGATTTTGACCGCTCAGTAGATATTGTCGGTGAGTGGCTGGGGGTTGAAGGTGAATATAATATTGTCGAGCGGGTTCTGGGGCAGGGGGCTGTGCATCTTGATGCCGGCAATATTCTGGTCGACAAGGCCCGGCGTATTCTGTTTGGTGCCGGGGTGTCAGCAGCATCGATAATAAATATGCGCATGGTACTGGATGGTGCCGGATACAAGCAGGCAGTAATTGTGGCTTCGTCAGGCTTTAACCCGCAGAAATGCCACATTATGGGTTCGGCCAAGGTTCCGGTTGACATGATTGGAACTGGAAGCTTTTTACCGGCCACATTGAATGAAACCTATGCAACTGCGGATATTATCTCTTATAATGGCAAAACCAGAGTCAAGGTAGGCAGAGAGTTTCTGATTGAATGATATTTGAGGGATCACGGCTTGTTGAGGTGCAGCATATTGATTTACCATAAAAATATTGGTAATAATTCCCTTTAGTAAAGAATATCTGGAGAAGGCGACATGTTGATGAATTTCCTTAAAAAGCAGATTGGCAAGCTTGTTGCCATATTGGTTTTGCTGGTTGCGATGATGATGTCGCCGGTATTGGCCAGTGCCAAGGTCGTAGCCAATATTGATCTTTCATCACAAAGAATGACCGTCACGGTAAATGGTTGGCACTATGCCACATGGAAAGTCTCGACGGCCAGACGCGGTTATGTAACGCCGACTGGAACCTGGCGACCAAAATACCTGAAAAGAATGCATTATTCGAAAAAATATAATAATTCACCGATGCCGCATTCAATCTTTTATTATGGCGGATTTGCAATTCATGGAACCGGGGCAATAAGAAGGCTGGGACGTCCGGCATCGCATGGCTGTGTCAGATTGCATCCAAGGAATGCTGCCATATTGTATTCTCTGGTCAAAAAATATGGCCGCAATAATACCCTGATCAGGGTCAGGCGGTAAACTGCTTAGGATTATAACGCGACATGCGCTAGGGTTTGCGCCTTAAAGAGCGACTGGTTGCTATATCATAAATATGTAGCAGGTCCTGTTCGGAAATGTCGGTAAAGCTGTCAACTTCATTAAGGGCGGCAACCAGATCTTCATGGGTAATATTCGGGTAGTGTGGCACCGGTTCTGGTTCATCGAAAAGGGATTGGGGGTAGCGGCGGCCTTTTAGCTTGTAATTAAAGGCAATGGCTATGAGCACCATGGCGATTGAGCCAAGTCCCACAGGCATCAGAACAAAGAATATTCCATATGTATCAATCACCGATCCAGAAATGAGCGGGATCAGTGAGGTGGCGCCACCTGGCGGATGCAGGCAGTTGAGATAGTGCATGGCGGTTATGGCCAGACCGACTGAGAGCGCGCCTCCAATTATCGGGTCTGGGATCAAAAAATGGATAATCAGGCCGATTGCTCCAGAAACTGTATGGCCACCAATAACATTCCATGGCTGGGAAAGGGCGGCATTGGGGGCTGCAAACAGCAAAACCGCAGTTGCACCCATGGATGCAATAAGCAAAAGGCTGGCGCTTAGTTCCTGCTCAAAAAACCGGGTGAGCCAGAATACGCAAAAGATCGAAATGGCTCCGCCCAGACCCGAAACCAGTTTTTCCCTGTGAGATGAGTAATTCAACCTGTCAGCCCCTGATTATGTTGCTTGATTGCCCTTTTGAGTCTGTCGGGGCTTTAACAGGCAGATTACATTATGACAGGCCAGAAATCAAAGGCAGGTTCCACTTATCATCCCCAGGTTTTGGTAATCAGTCTTTGGTGGTTCCCTGTAAAGCCTTTCGCTGTCCATATTATCAGCAGCAGTAATCAGGGTAATATTTAACCCGTACATATTTATTGACATCAAATTAGAAATTATTGTAAAACAATAAAAACTAATTACTAAACATGAGTATGACATGAGTTTGAAGGCTGCTGTTTTTATTGTTATGTGTCTGTTGCTGGCAGCTTGTGCTTCGGTGCCATTATCGACAATGTGGGCGCTTAAGGATTTTGATATTACAACTACCGAAATTGAACGTTTGCGGGTTGCGGTGAGAATGCCGGAATTTGTATTGCTCAAACCGGTAAGAACCAAAATGACTTTCGGCTTATGGGATGATGACAGGACAGTGGATGTCAAATATGAGTTTGTTCTGCAAAAGCTGGACAAGTCGGCTGAAACTGTTGATCTGGCCAAGTTTGAGAAACCCGGCTTTCTTGTTCATGCCTTTCGGTTGAACCCGCGTGATTATTCGAAAATGGAAACAGTCAGACGGCAATTTGCGGCAATGAAAGAGGAATTTGGAGACAAGGCCAATGGTTCAATGAGCATCACAGCCAGTGGTTGCGAACAAGCAGGACATGAAAAACAACCGGTTAACATGACCACTTTCATCAAGGCGCCCGAAACAGGCAAATTTGTGGTGTTGAGCAAGGAACTGGATATAAGAAAATATGCGGATTTAAGGGGACTTGTCAGCGTGTGCAATTAAAGCAGGCGCGACAATGTCAGGCTGACAGCTCCAGCTTGTCATATGGAACCTTCCAGACATAATCACCCAGCAATAATGGCGGGGCATCTGTGGTGTTGTGTTCGCTGACAGGGATGATTGTCGTGTATTCATGCGGGTGGCGGCGAAAGCAGCGTTTGGGGATACCAAAACCATAGGCAATATGACCGGCACCGGCGATGCTGATTATTGTACTGTCCTTGTTTTTATCTTCGCAAATGATTTTGGCAAGCTGTTCAGCCATTGCCTCATCCCACAGGCACATCATGCGGTAGAACTGTTCAGCCTTGTCAGGGCTTTTGCCGGCCTTGAAAAAGGGCAGGAAATGGTTGCGGTGGTGGATGTCTTCAAGATCAATCTGCGGGGTTGTTGCATCGCGCTCACCATTTCTGACAATATCTTCGGTTTGTCTGGTGGGTTTAAGACCGTAAACAGGGATTTTGTTCTGTAATATGGTATCAAGAATCGGTTGATAGGCGGGGCGCCAGGCAGGAGTCCATTGTTGATCGAATAACTGGTTGAAATCGGATCGTGACAGGGTGCCATATTTTAGCAGGTCGAGCTTTGATTGCACATCCTGCCGGAACATCTCCATGGCGGTAATGATCTTGCCATTGCGCTGTTGATATATTGCGTTGATAATCTGCAATTGTACTTCATGGGCTGCCAGATTATCGTGCTGTTCGCTGATATGGATGATTGTCTGATCTGCTATCAGTTCAATCAATTGCTCAAAGCTGAGTTTAATGCCGCTCGCCAGATGGACTATTTCACCATCGGCCAACCGGTTTATATCACTATAGGGTGATGAGGGGTGTAATTGATTTGGCATTTGTCTGTCCTTTTTGCTTCATCCGGCAAATAGTAGCACGGAAGGCGAGTAAAAACGACAATAAGGAGTTTCAGCGGGCCGCGGGGTCCGCTGAAAAATAGTTGTTTAGTCCTGATCATCCAAGGAAGGAGCTTTCACCATTGCGGTGTTCTTCCAGTATGAATAAAGCGGAGGAACCAGCAACAGGATGATAAGAACCCACATGATTTTGGCGATATTGCTTTCAAAGAATATCCACGGGGAACCCTTGCCGATAATCATGCCTTGCGAAAAGCCGCCTTCGGCAATTGGTCCAAGGATAAGTCCAAGGATCAGGGCTTCCAGTGAAAATCCCAACTTTTTCAATATCAGACCAAATCCGGCAAATGCAATCATCAAAAAGACGTCGAATACCGCATTGTTGAGGGCATATGAACCCAGAACCGCAAAGGCACTGACTACCGGCACCAGAATGGCAGGTGGTATCAGGGCTATGCGGGCCAGATATGGCGCAATGGTCAGGCCGACGATCAAGAACACACCATTGGCAATGAACATTGACATGATGAACGGGTAGGTGCGATCAGCATATTCATTGAACAGGTCAGGGCCGGGGATCATTCCGTGAATGATGAATGCACCCATGAGGGCGGCTGCCACCGAGTTGCCCGGAATGCCAAGTGTCAGGGTTGGCACCAGCGAGCCGCCAACACAGCCATTATTGCCTGCTTCAGCCGCTGCGATACCCTCCGGGTTTCCCTTGCCAAACAGTTCCTTGACCTTCGATATGCGCTTGGAGACATTATAGGAGATAAAGGCAGCGATTGTTGCACCTTCTCCCGGTAATACACCAATCACCGTACCAGTGCCTGCGCCAACGGCAATATATTTGAAAATGCCTTTAGGTAGAGGGTCATTTCGCTGTTTCTTGTGCAGGGCTGATACGTCGATTTCATGTTTTTTACGCATTCCCGCCAGTTCCAGCATCTGGATCATGGAGAACAGGCCGATCAGGGCGGGCATGAAATCAATACCATCGATCAGTTCAATATATCCCATGGTGTAACGCAATGACCCGGACATGTCGTCAGTGCCAACAATTGCGATAACCATACCCAAAAGACCGGCAATCAGTGCCTTGATCAGGGATGAATTCTCATCGGCTATCGAAATGATGCCGGCAAGGCCCATCAGTGCCAGCAGGAAGGTTTCCGGTGGACCGAAATTTAGCGCCTGTCTGGCCAGTAACGGAGCGAACAGCAATAGGATAATGACTGAGAAGAAACCGCCAACAAATGACGCAACCACCGAGACCTTCAGGGCCAGACCGGCTTTGCCTTTCTGGCTCATCGGGAAACCTTCAATAGCAGTGGCAACAGCTGCCGGGGTTCCAGGTGTGTTGAGCAAAATGGCCGGGATCGAGCCGCCATACATGGCACCGCAGTAAATACCGCCAAGCAGCATCAGGCCAAGTGCCGGGTCCATGGTGTAGGTGAACGGAACCAGCAGGCCAACGGCCATGGTGGCAGTAAGACCCGGCATTCCGCCAATGGCAACACCGGCAATGGTTCCAATGAGGATAGTTAATAATGAATATGGCTGCAAAACAACCATGGCATGTTCAAGCATGTCTTTCCCCCCGGTCTATAATGAAAATCCGGGCAGATTAACCGCCAGAAGTTTTTCAAATACCAGATAAACAAATGCCAGCACAGAAACCGTAGTCAGAGCAATCACCAGATAATTGCGATAGCCAAGCAGAACAGCAACCACGGGGATAAATAATCCGGCAGATATGAAAAAGCCGACATACTCAAATACTGCACCGAATATTATCAGGGCAATCAGCAGCCCGAAAAATCGGGGCATATGGTCGGTGAAATGCAGTTTGCCGGTATCATTATCGCGGAAAATACTGAATCCAAGCTGGACAACAGCAAGGATGCCCATGGAGGCAGCAAGAAATTTCACATATAAGGCCGAGGTTTTCTGTGCAATTCCCGGGTAACTGGCTGTGCTGATAAACAGCAGCACAGCCATTACCGCAAACCCCACCAGAACGATGCGGTCGAGGTGTCGTTTAGCCATTACCAGGGAGCTTTGTCATAAACAGCTTGAGTATCAGCCTGCAGGCCTTTCAGATATGACAGGTAGTCAGCACCGTTCATTGGAGCCAGATAGATGTTGCCCTTTTTGGCTTTGGCCTTGAAGTCTGGATCGTTCACGGCCTTGACTACCATTGCTTCAAGCTGGTCAAGAATTGCCTTGTCGATTTTTGCCGGAGCAACCATGCCACGGGTTGCTGTCATGTAGACTTCATAACCCTGTTCCTTGCTGGTTGGCATTTCAGACATGTTTTCATCCCTGTCAGCAGCCAGAATAGCGATGATGCGGGCATCACCGGCCTTGTGCTGGGCAATCATCTGGGAAAGATTCATGAAGGCAGCATCAAAGTGACCGCCAAGGATACCGGCTTTCTGCTCGGTTGAACCTTTGGTTGGCAGCAGATTGAAAGTAACGCCGGCTTTGGCTTCAAAAGATTTGGCAGCAAGGAAATCATCAGAACCAATGCCGTTAACAGCAACGGTCAAAGGTTTGGCTTTGGCCATTTTTGCCAGATCGGCAAGATTCATGATCTTGCTGTCTTTGGGCACGGCTACAATGCCGGGATCCTGGGCAACATTGCCGAGAATACGGAAGCTGTCGAGAGTATATCTGGCGCGTTTGGAAACAATATGGGCAACCAGTTGCGGGGTAAATACCAGACCAATGGTGTAGCCATCAGGACGGGCGCGATTAATTGCTTCAAAACCCTTTTGTCCGCCAGAGCCTGGAATGTCCTTGATTACAAATTCAAAACCCTTGTTCTGGGTTTTCATGGTTTCAGTGATCATCCGGGCAGTTCTGTCAGTCGAGCCGCCAGCTTTTGATGGAACAATCACAGTGATTGCCTTTGATGGATAACTGCCAGCCATTGCCGGTGCTGCCATTGCAACAGAAAGTACCAAACCTGCAATAATTGATTTTTTCAACACGCGTTTTCTCCCTTTGATTGAGCGTTGTTCAAGTACACAGACAGCTATTCATGTCAGTTTTTCAGGCATGATAAATGCTGGCACTAATAACCCGGTTTTCTTAAAGCTAACCGGGTGCGTCATTATAAGCAGGCAAGAAAGGAATACAAGAAAAAGCAAGGTTGGATTGTGGTTGTTTTACCATGTGAAAATGGCAGAAAACATAGGGTATCAAGTATCAGCAACAATATCTGGCACTATAAGCATGGTATGTCTGGCACCATGCAGGAAGGCTGGTTGCAAGCCTGTCAGTTCATGATTCATCACAACTGACAGGTGGTCTTGTTTGTTATTTGCCAAATACGCGATTGAAAATCGTATCAACATGTTTGGTGTGGTAGCCAAGATCAAACAGTGATTCCAGCTGTTCAGCCGGAACGGCGCTGGTTACTTCATCATCGGCTTTTAACAGATCAAGGAAATTGCCTTCACCGCGCCATACCGGCATGGCATTGCGCTGCACCAGACGATATGAGGTTTCACGGTCAACGCCTGCCTGGGTAAGGGCCAGCAGCACGCGCTGTGAGTGGATGAGACCCCCAAGCTTGTTGAGGTTGTTTTCCATGTTTTCAGGATACACAACCAGCTTGTCGATAACACCGGTTAAGCGTTGCAGGGCAAAATCAAGGTGGATGGTGGCATCAGGACCGATACCGCGCTCGACTGATGAATGCGAGATGTCGCGCTCATGCCACAGGGTCACATTTTCCATGGCCGGATAGACTGCTGAACGCACCAGACGGGCCAGGCCTGTAAGGTTTTCTGTCAATATCGGATTGCGCTTGTGCGGCATGGCCGATGAGCCTTTTTGACCCTTGGAGAAATACTCTTCAGCTTCCAGAACCTCGGTGCGCTGCAAATGCCTAATTTCGGTGGCAAGGCGTTCGATTGATGAGGCGATAACGCCAAGGGTGGCAAAAAACATTGCATGGCGGTCGCGCGGAATAACCTGGGTTGAAACCGGTTCGGATGCCAGTCCCATGGCTTTGGCAACATGTTCTTCAACGGAAGGATCGATATTGGCAAAAGTGCCGACAGCACCTGATATGGCGCAGGTGGCTATTTCCTTGCGAGCGTTCTCCAGCCGGGTTTTGCAGCGGTCAAACTCGGCATAGGCCTGGGCCAGCTTGACCCCGAAAGTTGTCGGTTCGGCATGGATGGCATGGCTTCGGCCAATACATATGGTGTCCTTGTGTTCCATGGCGCGGCGTTCAAGAGCTGCCAGCAGGTCGTCAATGTCCTTGAGTAAAAGGTCAGAGGCTTTCACCAGTTGCACATTGAAACATGTATCAAGCACATCTGATGAAGTCATGCCCTGATGCACAAAACGGGCCTGCGGTCCTACTATTTCGGCCAGGTGGGTAAGGAATGCGATAACGTCATGTTTGACTTCGGCTTCAATGGCATCAATTCGGGCAACATCAAATTCAGCAGCATTGCCCTTTTCCCAGATGGTTTTGGCAGCTTCTTCAGGTACAACACCAAGCTTGGCCTGGGCATCGGCGGCATGGGCTTCAATTTCGAGCCAGATGCGGAATTTGGATTCAGGCGACCAGATGGCGGCCATTTCAGGTTTTGAATAGCGGGGGATCATGATTTGAGGCTTTCGCTGTAGACTTGTTGAATCAGAATTTCTGCAATCAGGTAGCAGAAGCTGTCGGCAAACTCAATGTGCCTCAAGGCTGCATTACCGGGATTGCCAGAAAGCTTGTATCAGGGCCTTCAAAGCCTCTGGCATAAAGATGTATCAGAACCACATGCACCAACCTTCGAGGTGCGTTGAATTCAATTACATCGGCAATGCCATACCTGACCGGGCAGCCACGTGATTTGGGGATTTTCCGGTCACGATAAACAATATTTGGAGTTGATCCGGCCTTTGAGTATGACAGGGAAAAACCCTTGATAGCAACTTCCATACCCTGGCACCTGTTGGGTGTAGCAAAGCCTATTTCCCTGAGCAGATAGGTTTGCCGGTTTTCCGGGTATGCCATTGACATATGCCGGTAAAAATTTATGCGCCGTGAATTGGCGACAATTTCGGTTACAGGATTTGAAGCCAGCAGGATTCCCGGTTCACCTATATTGAGGCGTTTAAGTATGGGTGCGGCTTTGCGCATGGCATCCCTGCGGGCTTTGGAAACCGGGGCCGGGTTTTCGCCATAGTTGATTCTGACCGGGGAGCCGGGCGCCCATTTATCATTTACAGTATCAAGAATGAATATTCTGGAATAGGGCGCGCCAGTACCATCAGATGTGCCGAATTCTTCAAAGGCAAACCATTTGCCATCGGGTGAAAAGCCGATAATGGCCCTTTCTGCTGACTGGTTGGCCAGTGACACAGACGACAGCAGGGAGCAGAACAGAATAATCAGCAAGGTTCGTATCATGTTGTTCTACTCCGCAATTATGTGTTTGTGTTGATGTTATACCAGATCAGCGCTTGTCGACGACCCGCAATGCCTTGCCTTCTGAACGCGCCACACCGCCGGGTTGATGAATGACAGGCTGTACAGAAACACCAATAGTGTTCTTGATAGTCTGGGCCAGCTCTTTGGCGGCAGCTTCACCTGTAGCCTGATCAGTGTCGGGCTGGACTTCGCAATGTACCTTCACCGCATCCATATTGCCATCCTTGAACACTTCCAGCTGGTAGTGCGGGGTGAGGGTTTTGATCTTGACCAGAATTTCCTCAACCTGTGTCGGGAACAGATTGACCCCGCGAATGATCAGCATGTCGTCTGAACGCCCGGTGACCTTTTCCATGCGACGCATTGAGCGGGCAGTGCCGGGCAGCAGCCGGGTCAGGTCGCGGGTGCGATAGCGGATAATCGGGAAGGCCTGTTTGGTCAGTGAAGTGAAAACCAGTTCGCCAAATTCGCCATCGGGCAGCACTTCGCCGGTTTCCGGGTCGATGATTTCAGGATAGAAATGATCTTCCCAGATATGCAGGCCGTCCTTGGTCTCAATACATTCACAAGCCACCCC
>JALXCV010000108.1 GCA_026990765.1 Hyphomicrobiales bacterium
ATCCGCGAAGGTGGCCGTACAGTTGGCGCCGGTGTTGTCGCTGGAATTATTGAGTAACCGATTTGAAGGAAATGAGGCGCTTGGCGGCGCCTCTTTTAATGGATAGAATATTATGCAAAGGCAAAATATCCGTATCAGGCTTAAGGCGTTCGATCACCGTGTGCTCGACACATCGGCAGCTGAGATCGTCAATACAGCCAAGCGGACAGGTGCAAATGTATCTGGCCCGGTGCCGCTGCCAACCAGAATTGAAAAATTCTGCGTTAACCGGTCGCCTCATGTGAACAAGAAGTCACGTGAGCAGTTCGAAATGCGCACCCACCGGCGTTTGCTGGATATAATTGACCCGACCCCACAGACAGTTGACGCGCTGATGAAGCTTGATCTGGCTGCGGGTGTAGATGTTGAAATCAAGCTCTAGTTTTAAAGAGCAAATTTGAGGAGTCTGAGTGATGCGTTCAGGTGTCATCGCACAGAAAGTTGGAATGACCAGGGTGTTTACCGATGACGGTACACACGTCCCTGTGACTGTGCTCAAGCTGGATAATTGCCAGGTTGTTGCACAAAGAACCCAGGAAAAGCATGGCTACACAGCTTTGCAACTGGGTGTGGGAACTGCCAAGGTAAAAAGAATGTCCAAGGCAGAACGCGGTCAATTCGCTGTTGCAAAGGTAGAGCCAAAGCGCAAGCTGGCTGAGTTCAGGGTAAGTGAAGACAATCTCATTGAGGTTGGAGCTGAAATTACAGCAGATCACTTTGTTGCCGGTCAGTTTATTGATGCAACAGGCATCTCCATTGGTAAAGGTTTTGCCGGGGCGATGAAACGCTGGAACTTTGGCGGTTTGAGAGCATCACATGGTGTGTCAATCTCGCACAGATCGCATGGTTCAACCGGTCAGTGTCAGGATCCGGGCAAAGTGTTCAAGGGCAAGAAAATGGCAGGTCACATGGGTGCCCGTCAGGTTACTACGCAGAACCTTGAAGTTGTCTCGACTGATGCAGAACGTGGTTTGATACTTGTCAGAGGGGCAATTCCCGGCTCCAAGGGCGGGTGGGTTACAATCCGCGATGCTATCAAGCGCAAATTGCCTGAAGGTGTTCCGTTTCCAGGAGCCGTTCGTGGTGGAAATGATAATGAAGCTGGCGCAGAAGCAGGCAATGATGCCGAAGCTGCAGCAGCCAGCGAATAAGGGTTTGCTCAGATGAAAACGGATGTTCAAACACTTGATGCCAAAAAGTCAGGCTCAGTTGACCTGCCTGATGCGATTTTTGGACTTGAGCCACGTGCAGATATTCTGCACCGGATGGTGAATTACCAACTGGCAAAGCGTCAGGCTGGTACTCACTCCACCAAGTCACGCGGGGAAATCTCCCGCACTGGTGCCAAATTTGGCAACCAGAAAGGTGGTGGTGCCCGTCATGGTTCAAAACGTGCCGGTATATTTGTTGGTGGTGCAAAATCATTTGCTCCAAAACCGCGCGATCACTCAATCGGAATGCCCAAGAAGATGCGGGCACTGGCACTTTGCCATGCGCTGTCTTCCAAGGTTAAATCAGAAGAGCTGATTGTACTGGATAGCGCAACTGCCAAGACACCAAAGACAAAGGACATGAAAGCTGCTTTTGAAAAGCTGGAGCTTGAAAATGCCCTGATTATTGATGGTGCTGAAATTGATGATAATTTTGCCAGGGCAGTTGGCAATATCGCAAATATTGATGTGCTGCCGGTGCAGGGCATTAACACTTATGACATTCTGCGTCGCAAAAAACTGGTTCTGACCAAGGCAGCGCTGGAAGCTCTGGAGGCTCGCTTCAAATGAGCAAGGAAAAATATTACGACACCATCATCTCTCCGGTAATTACCGAAAAGTCGACAATGGCGTCTGAAAATAATCAGGTAATGTTCAATGTTGCCAAGACAGCCACCAAGCCACAGATCAAAAAGGCCGTAGAAGGTCTGTTTGATGTCAAGGTCAAGGCGGTCAATACACTGGTTCGCAAAGGCAAAGTCAAACGTTTCAAAGGTTTGATGGGTCGCCAGAGTGATGTGAAAAAAGCAATTGTAACCCTTGAAGATGGCCAGTCCATCGATGTTACAACTGGTCTATAGGGTAAGGCGGATTAGATATGCCACTTAAAAAGTATAAACCACGCACACCAGGCCAGCGTCAGCTGGTTACGGTTGATCGTTCCCGTCTGTGGAAGGGCAAGCCGGTCAAGACCCTTACAGAAGGTCTGACAAAATCTGGTGGTCGCAACAATCATGGCCGGGTGACTTCTTATCACCGTGGTGGTGGTCACAAGCGCTCCTATCGCATGATCGACTTCAAACGTCGAAAATTTGATGTAGAAGCCACGATTGAGCGTCTGGAATATGATCCAAACCGGACAGCTTTCATCGCACTGATAAAGTATGATGACGGTGAACTGGCCTATATTCTGGCACCTCAGCGCATGGGACCTGGTGACAAGGTTATTTCCGGTGAAAAGGTTGATGTGAAGCCGGGTAATGCCATGCCGCTGAAATCAATTCCGGTTGGCACCATTGTTCACAATGTTGAACTCAAGCCTGGCAAGGGTGGGCAGATTGCCCGGTCAGCCGGTACTTATGTTCAGTTCATTGGTCGCGATCAGGGATATGCACTGCTTCGGTTGAAGTCCGGTGAAACCCGCATGGTTCGCGCTGAATGTATGGCAACTATCGGTTCGGTTTCAAACTCCGATCACATGAACACCAACAAGGGCAAGGCTGGACGTAATCGCTGGCTCGGTCGCAGACCAACCGTTCGCGGTGTTGTCATGAACCCGATTGATCACCCCCATGGTGGTGGTGAAGGCCGTACCTCAGGTGGACGTCATCCGGTAACCCCGTGGGGCAAGCCTACCAAAGGCAAACGAACCCGTTCCAACAAGACCACCGACAAACTGATTGTGCGCTCACGCCACAAACGCAAGAAACGCTAGAGGATTTATTCTTTTATGGCACGTTCTATGAAAAAAGGCCCGTTTGTTGACGGGTATCTGTTAAAGAAAGCGGATGCGGTTCGCGAATCCGGTCGTAATCAGGCAATCAAAACCTGGTCTCGCCGATCAACGATCCTTCCTCAATTTGTCGGTCTGACATTTGCTGTTCATAATGGCAAAAAGCACATTCCGGTCAACATCACTGAAGATATGGTTGGCCTCAAGCTTGGTGAGTTCTCACCGACCAGAACCTATTACGGCCATGGCGCCGACAAGAAGGCAAAACGATGAGCAAGAAATCACGTAAACGCTCCCTTGCGGACAATGAAGCAAAAGCCGTAACACGGCTGTTGCGGACTTCACCAAGCAAGCTTAATCTGGTTGCCCGTTCGATACGCGGCAAGAAAGTGGAAGCAGCGCTTGCTGACCTGCAATTCTCACGCAAACGCATTGCAGTGGATGTCAAAAAGACACTGGAATCTGCAATCGCAAATGCCGAGAACAACCATGATCTGGATATTAATGAATTGATCGTGGCTGAAGCCTATGTCGGCAAGAATCTGGTTATGAAACGCTGGAAACCTCGTGCTCGCGGACGGGTTGGCAGCATCAAGAAATTTTTCAGCCAACTGACTATTGTTGTGCGCGAAGTTGAGGAGGCCGCCTGATGGGTCATAAAGTAAATCCAATCGGCATGCGCCTTGGTATCAACCGCACATGGGATTCCAGATGGTATGCTGATGGCAGTGAATATGGTGAATTGCTGCATCAGGATCTCAAAATCCGCAAATTTCTCATCAAGAAGCTGAAAGCAGCCGGTGTATCAAGGGTTATTATTGAAAGACCTCACAAGAAGTGCCGGGTTACCATTTACTCAGCCCGTCCAGGTGTTGTAATTGGCAAAAAGGGTGCTGATATTGAAAAGCTTCGCCAGGAAGTCTCCAAAATGACTTCTGCAGAAGTGCACCTCAATATTGTGGAAGTTCGCAAGCCTGAAATTGATGCAACACTGGTTGCAGATAATATCGCCCAGCAGCTTGAACGCCGGGTTGCATTCAGACGCGCAATGAAACGCTCAGTTCAGTCAGCCATGCGCATGGGCGCAGGCGGCATTCGAATTACTGCCGGTGGACGTCTTGGTGGAGCAGAAATTGCCAGGGTTGAATGGTATCGTGAGGGCCGGGTGCCATTACATACATTGCGTTCGGACATTGATTATGGAACCGCTGAATCCCTTACTGCCTATGGTATCATCGGCATCAAGGTGTGGATTTACAAAGGTGAAATTCTTGAACATGACCCGATGGCGCATGAAACCCGCGCAATCAAGTCACAAGAGGGTGGACGCCCCGGTGGTGGACGTGGTCCACGCCGTGAACGTCGCGGCTAAGGGATTTATTTAAGGTAAGAACAAATGTTACAGCCAAAACGAACCAAATACCGCAAGCAGCACAAGGGCCGCATCAAAGGTGCTGCCAAGGGTGGAACCGAACTCAATTTCGGAACTTATGGTCTCAAGGCCATGGAACCGGAACGTATTACCTCGCGTCAGATTGAAGCTGCCCGGCGCGCCATGACCCGTCACATGAAACGTGCCGGACGTGTATGGATCAGAATTTTTCCTGATGTACCAGTATCGAAAAAACCTACCGAAGTTCGCATGGGTAAAGGTAAGGGTACACCGGAATATTGGGCTGCCAGGGTAAAACCGGGCCGCATCATGTTCGAACTTGATGGTGTATCTCGTGCAGTAGCTGAACAGGCTCTGGCACTGGGTGCTGCCAAACTTCCAATCAAGACGCGTTTTGTAGCGCGTCTGGGTGAATAGGGGTTAATTGCCATGAAGGCCCAGGACGTAAAACAAATGACCGATGATCAACTCCAGGAAGAGTTGCTCAAACTGAAGAAAGAACAGTTCAATCTGCGCTTTCAGCGGGCATCGGCCCAAATCGATAACACAGCACGCATCCGTCAGGTGCGCCGTTCAGTAGCCCGGATCAAAACCGTGCAGACCGAACGTGCACGGGCAGAGAATTAGACTGGAGCATATGAGAAATGCCAAAACGCATCCTTCAAGGTGTGGTTGTTTCGGATAAGTCCGACAAGACAATAACTGTCAATGTCGAACGCCGCTTCACCCATCCGGTCATGAAAAAAACGGTACGCAGAACCAAGAAATACCGTGCTCATGATGAGGAAAATCAAGCCAAGATTGGTGACATTGTACGGATCGTGGAATGTCGGCCATATTCAAAGAACAAAACCTGGAACCTGATCGAAAAAGTCGATCTGTCCCAGTCCTGATTAACCTTCAGAACCGGCTATGGTGCCGGAACTGAATAAAGCGAAATAACGGGTGTGCCATGATACAGGCAGAAACAAATCTCGACGTCGCGGACAACTCAGGCGCCAAAAGGGTGCAATGCATCAAGGTGCTGGGTGGTTCAAAACGTAAATACGCATCGATTGGCGATATTATCGTCGTATCGGTGAAAGATGCCATTCCGCGTGGCAAGGTGAAAAAAGGTACAGTGATGCGAGCAATCGTGGTTCGCACTGCCAAGGATATTCAGCGCCGTGACGGTTCTGTTATCCGGTTTGATCGCAATGCCGCTGTTCTGGTAAATCAGCAGGGAGAGCCGATCGGCACCCGTATCTTTGGCCCCGTTCCACGCGAATTGCGAGCCAAGAAACACATGAAAATCATTTCTCTTGCACCGGAGGTGTTGTAATGCCGGTAAAAATGAAGATCAAAAAAGGTGATCGCGTTACCGTGGTTACCGGCAAGGACAAGGGTGCCAAAGGCAAGGTGCTGTTGGTATTGCCAAAGCAGAACAAGGCAGTTGTAGAAGGCGTGAATATTTACAAGCGCCATACAAAGCAGAGTGCTGGACAGGAAGGTGGCATAATTTCGAAAGAAATGCCGATCCATATTTCCAATCTGGCGCATCTTGACCCGAAAGACGACAAGCCAACCCGTGTTGGTTACAAGATTGATGGAGAGCGCAAGGTACGTTATGCCAAACGCTCCGGTGAGGTTATTGATGGCTGATAAATATACACCCAGGCTCAAGACACTTTTCAATGAAAAGATACGTCCGGCCCTGACTGAAAAATTCGGTTACACCAACCCTATGCAGGTTCCGCAGATTGACAAGATCGTGCTGAATATGGGTGTTGGTGATGCTGTTGGCGATTCCAAGCTGATCAAGACAGCAGTGGAAGATCTCACCAAGATAGCAGGTCAAAAGCCTGTTGTAACACTGGCCCGCAAATCTATCGCTACTTTCAAATTGCGTGAAGGTATGCCGATTGGTGTCAAGGTAACATTGCGCGGTGACCGCATGTATGAATTTTTGGACCGTTTCCTGACAATTGCACTGCCTCGGGTACGTGACTTCAGGGGACTGAATGACAAGGCATTTGATGGCCGCGGCAATTACGCAACCGGATTGAAGGAACATATTGTTTTTCCTGAAATCGAGTATGACAAGATTGACCGTGTCTGGGGCTTTGATGTGGTTATTGCAACTACTGCAAAAACTGATGATGAAGCACGTGAATTGTTGAAAGGATTTAATTTCCCGTTTCGCCAGCGTAATCAGCAAAAAGCTGCTTAAGGCATCGGAACGATAAATCATTTGAAAGGCAAAACCGGAACATGGCTAAGACAAGCACGATCATAAACAACAACAAGCGCAAGCGGATGGTAGAGTAATTTGCCGGAAAGCGGGCAGCTCTCAAAGCAATTACTCGCGATGAAAGCCTGCCTATGGAAGAGCGTTTTGCAGCCCAGCTGAAACTTGCTGAACTGCCTCGCAATTCCTCAAAAACCCGGGTGCGCAATCGTTGCGAAGTGACAGGACGGCCTCGCGGTTATTATCGCAAGTTGAAAATGTCGCGTATCGCGCTCAGGGAACTGGCTTCACAGGGCCTTATTCCTGGCATGACAAAGTCCAGCTGGTAATTTAATTATTGATCTAAGGAGAAACGGCAGATGAGTATGACAGATCCTTTGGGGGATATGCTCACCCGTATCAGAAATGCGCAGATGCGCGGTAAAAGCAAAGTGGCATCACCGGCTTCCCGGTTCCGTGCCAGTGTGCTTGATGTTCTCAAGCAGGAAGGCTTTATCCGTGATTATGCCCGCATCGATTATGAAGGCGGCAAGGCTGATCTGGAAATTGAGTTGAAATATTATGATGGTGAACCAGTTATCCGCGAGTTGAAGCGTGTTTCAACACCAGGGCGTCGGGTTTATTCATCAATTGATGATTTGCCAACCGTTTATAACGGACTTGGTGTGTCTATCCTTTCCACCTCAAAAGGTGTGATGTCGGATTCAGATGCGCGCGACAGTAATGTTGGCGGTGAGGTTATCTGCACAGTCTTTTAAACGACTATGCTTTAAGTATTTAAGAGGAATGATCCATGTCACGGATTGGAAAAAAACCGGTATCACTGCCTGATGGTGTAACAGCCACAGTAGATGGTCAGACTGTTTCAGTTAAAGGCCCTAAAGGCGAATTGCAGACCCGACTGGTTGATGTTGTGTCTGTTGAGCTGAAAGATGGTGCTGTAGTGGTTAAAAACCGCAATAATTCTAAGCTGTCCCGATCAGCCTGGGGTATGTCACGCACATTGGTTGCAAATCTGGTTACCGGGGTAACTGAAGGCTTCAGCAAAACCTTGTTGATCAACGGTGTTGGTTATCGTGCTGCAGTTGAAGGCAAGGGTCTGTCACTTAACCTTGGTTATTCGCATCCGGTCGTTTATGACATTCCTGAAGGAATCGATATAAAGACACCAAAGCCAACTGAAATTGTAATTTCAGGCATCAACAAACAGCAGGTTGGCCAGGTAGCAGCAGAAATTCGGCAGTGGCGCAAGCCTGAACCCTATAAGGGCAAGGGTATCAAATATGCTGATGAGTATATCTTCCGCAAAGAAGGCAAGAAGAAGTAATTCAAAGGACGTATGAAAAGCTATGGGCAATATTAACAAAACAATGCAACGCCGCAAGAATCGCGTCCGTCGCACTCTTGCCAAAAAGAACGAGCTGGGCCATCCGCGCCTGTCTGTATTCCGCTCTTCCAAGAACATTTATGCACAGATCATTGATGATGTGAACGGTGTAACACTGGCGGCAGCTTCAAGCCTTGAGGCCGACATGAGAAAATCTCTCAAAACCGGTGCAGATTGTGAAGCAGCTACTGCCATTGGCAAGCTGGTTGCAGAACGGGCCGGAAAAGCCGGGGTCAAGAAAGTTGTATTTGACCGGGGTGGATATATCTATCATGGCCGCGTAAAAGCATTGGCTGATGGTGCCCGTGAAGGCGGTTTGAGTTTCTAGACTAATATTTATTTGAGCAAAGATTAGGTAATAATACAATGAGTGAACGCGACGACAGAGACAGCGAATTTGCCGACCGCCTGGTCCACATCAACCGTGTGGCCAAGGTTGTAAAGGGCGGACGCCGTTTCGGCTTTGCAGCATTGGTAGTTGTAGGCGACCAGAAGGGCCGCGTAGGATTTGGCAAGGGCAAGGCCCGCGAAGTACCAGAAGCTATTCGCAAGGCAACAGATGCTGCCAAACGCGAAATGATCCGCGTACCACTGCGTGAAGGGCGCACATTGCATCATGATGTCAAGGGACGCCATGGAGCAGGCAAGGTTGTGCTGCGTTCAGCACCTCCCGGTACTGGTATTATCGCCGGTGGTCCAATGCGTGCAGTGTTTGAAAGCCTTGGCATGCAGGATGTTGTGGCCAAATCAATTGGTTCTTCCAACCCATATAATATGGTACGGGCAACTTTTGATGCGTTGAAACGCGAAACCAGCCCTCGAGCTGTTGCTGCCCGTCGTGGCAAAAAGGTAAGCGAGATTACTGCTCGCCGCCGGGTTGCTGCCGGAAAAGCTGAAGTTTAAAGTATTTGAAAGATTATTGACATGGCTAAGAAACAAGACAAGGCAACTGGCACTGTGACCGTGGAACAGATCGGTTCAGCCATCCGCCGCCCGAAAGACCAGAGAGCAACTCTCACCGGTCTGGGTCTTGGCAAAATGCATCGTGTGCGCACACTTGAAGATACACCTCAGGTGCGTGGCATGATCAAGAAGATTTCCCATCTGGTTCGCGTTGTCGACCAGGCGTAGTTGAACGAAACAAGAAGTGAGATAAGACCCATGCGTCTTAACGAATTAGCTGATAATAAAGGTGCCCGCAAAACCCGCAAAAGAGTTGGGCGTGGCATAGGGTCGGGTCTGGGTAAAACAGGCGGTCGTGGCATGAAAGGGCAAAAATCCCGTTCAGGTGTTGCGATCAAGGGGTTTGAAGGTGGCCAGATGCCCATCTATCGTCGTCTGCCGAAACGCGGCTTTAATGTTCCAAATCCAAAAGACTGGAATATTGTCAATATTGGCCGGATACAGCAAGCCATTGATGCAAAGAAAATTGATGCCAAAAAGACCATTGATGCAGCAGCCTTGATAGAAGCTGGTGTTATTGGCAAGGCTCGTGATGGTGTGCGCCTGTTGGGTAATGGTGAAATCAAGGCAAAGATTGCCATTGAAGTCAACTATGCAACCGGGGCTGCAGTGTCTGCAATAGAAAAAGCTGGTGGTTCGGTTTCAATTATCAAAGCAAAAGAACCTCAAGCCGACAAAAAAGACTGATCAGGAATAGTTTGATTGCCGGCCAGCTTGTAAAGGCGCCATCATGGTACCACATTAAGCGGCCATAGCAATAAAGTGGCAAAAAGGACCAAAAATGGCTTCAGCAGCAGAACAACTGGCAGCGAACATAAATTTTTCTGCTTTAGGCAAAGCTGAAGAACTGAAAAAGCGTATCTGGTTCACACTGGGTGCGCTTATTGTTTACCGTCTGGGCACCTTTATTCCGATACCGGGAATTGATGCGATTTCACTGGCGCAGTTGGCGCAACAGCAATCAAGCGGAATTCTTGGCTGGATCAACGGTATTGCCGGTGGTGCGCTTGGACGCATGGCGATCTTTGCACTGAATATTTTCCCCTATATTACCGCTTCCATTATCATACAGGTAATGACACCAACTTCACCGTTTCTATCGGCACTGAAAAAAGAAGGTGAGCAGGGCAGGAAGAAAATCAATCAATATACCCGCTATGGAACTGTGGCTCTTGCAGCCTTGCAGGCATTTGGCATTGCTGTCGGGCTTGAAGGGCAGGGGGGTATTGTAACAGAACCGGGGATATTCTTCAGGCTAAGTACGGTAATCACCCTTACGGGCGGCACAGTGTTTCTGATGTGGCTGGGTGAACAGATTACCTCTCGCGGCATTGGCAATGGCATTTCTCTGATCATCTTCTCAGGTATCGTATCTGGACTACCTGGCGCAATTGCCGGCACTTTGGAACTTGGCCGCACTGGTCAGCTTTCCACCTTCGTCATTCTTGGGGTGATTGTCATGGTGCTGGTGGTAGTTGCCTTTGTAGTGTTCATGGAAAGAGCACAGCGCCGGTTGATCGTGCAATATCCAAAGCGCCAACAGGGTAACCAGATGATCCAGGGGGATCAGTCGCATCTGCCGCTAAAGCTTAATACTGCCGGGGTTATCCCTCCGATTTTTGCCTCATCAATCCTGATGATGCCAGTAACAATTGCCAATTTTTCACAAGGACAGGGTCCTGAGTGGCTTAATGTTATTACTGCCCTGTTGGGGCGCGGACAGCCATTGTTCCTGATTATCTATGTAGTGTTGATAGTATTCTTTGCGTTCTTTTATACTGCAATGGTTTTTGATCCCAAGGAAACAGCTGATAATCTGAAAAACTATGGCGGATTTATTCCCGGTATTCGACCAGGTGCCAAAACCGCAGAATATATTGATTATGTCTTGACGCGGATTACTGTTATTGGGGCAATCTATTTGTCAGCTGTTTGTCTGTTGCCGCAAATATTGACTGGAAGAGCTGGATTACCATTCTTCTTTGGCGGAACATCACTGCTGATCGTGGTCTCGGTTACCATGGATACAGTTTCACAAGTACAAAGTCATCTGTTGGCCCAGCAATATGAAGGTCTGGTAAAAAGATCAAAAATCAGGGGCAACAGAAAAAGAGGAAGCAAGAGAGGAAGAAGAAAATGAACATAATTTTGCTTGGCCCCCCCGGTGCGGGTAAGGGAACACAGGCCAAAAGGCTTGAAGAATCCAAAAAGCTTATACAGCTTTCAACCGGTGACATGCTGCGCGAAGCAGTAGCCAACGGCACAGAATATGGCAAAAAGGCCAAAGACATCATGGAAGCTGGTGGTCTGGTATCTGATGATATCGTTCTGTCGATTGTTTCTGAACGTCTTGATCAGGATGACATCAAGGGTGGTTTCATTCTTGATGGTATACCGCGCAATGTAGCCCAGGCTGAAACGCTGGATACAATGCTGGCTGAAAAGAACCTGCCGCTTGATGCTGTGGTTGAACTGGTGGTCGATGATGAAGCTCTGGTTGAGCGTATCACCGGTCGTTATACCTGTGCCAAATGCGGTCAGGGTTATCATGACAAATTTGAGCAGCCTGCAAGGGAAGGTGTATGTGACAAGTGCGGAAGCACTGAATTCAAACGCCGCGCTGATGACAATGCAGAGACTGTAAGAAGTCGTCTCAAGGTTTATCATGAGCAGACTGAACCACTTGTTGGCTATTATGGCAGCAAGGGGATTTTGAAAAAAGTTGATGGTATGGCTGACATTGATGATGTCACCAGCCAGATAGGAGAGGCACTGGCTTAAGGGTTAATGCTCAGCAAAGATTGAATGATACCGAATAGGTGGTTGACGGATATGAGAATCCGGCGTAATAAACCAACAAATTCGGTTCATCAATGGCTGCTTCTTGTTATGACTTGGTAAAAGTTGCAAGAATGGTGGCCAATTTGTTTTGAAAAGACCCGGGTTTTTGCATTATTTTGAACCGGGGACAGGCAACTGTCCTGATTGTATTACAGGAGAAATGACGTGGCCCGTATTGCAGGCGTCAACATTCCAACCAACAAGCGTGTTTTGATTGCGCTTCAGTATATTCATGGCATTGGCCCGGCCAAGGCCCTTGAAATATGCGAAAAGAATAATATCGATCTGGCTCGCCGGGTTAATGAACTTACAGATGCTGAAGTTATTCACATCCGTGAAACCATTGACAGTGAGCATGTGGTGGAAGGTGATTTGCGCCGAGAAGTGGCCATGAACATCAAGCGTTTGATGGATCTTGGCTGTTATCGTGGCTTGCGTCATCGCCGCAAGCTCCCGGTTCGTGGACAGCGTACCCATACAAATGCACGCACGCGCAAAGGCCCCGCAAAGGCAATTGCCGGCAAAAAGCAGTAACATTTAAAGGTCTGGAAAATATATCATGGCGAAAGAACCGTCACGCATGCGCCGCAAAGAGCGGAAGAACATCACTTCTGGCATGGTTCATGTGAATTCAACTTTCAATAATACTCTGATTACATTTACTGATGTGCAGGGTAATGCCATTTCATGGTCATCAGCCGGTAAAATGGGCTTTAAGGGTTCACGTAAATCTACACCATTTGCAGCCCAGATGGCTGCTGAGGATGCGTGCAAGACTGCTATGGAACATGGCATGAAAACTGTGGAAGTTGAAGTTTGCGGACCAGGTTCGGGTCGCGAGTCAGCACTTCGTGCCCTGCAGGCACTGGGTTTGCAGGTAACTTCAATTCGCGATGTTTCGCCAATTCCACATAATGGTGTCCGGCCACCAAAACGTCGCCGGGTGTAAGTTATTTATTTAAGTTATTCATTTCATTAGCAGGGCCGGGTGTGCTCAGTCAGCACCCAATGACAGGCCGGACAGGACGAAAATATGGAAGAAGAACAAATCGACACCAAGAACTGGATGGAATTGATCAAGCCGGGGAAGCTTGAAATTTCGACTGGCCGTGACGAATTGAGAAGTGCAACATTGAAGGTTGAACCGCTTGAACGCGGCTTTGGCATGACACTTGGCAATGCTCTTCGCCGGGTATTGTTGTCATCCCTGCAAGGTGCAGCTATTACTTCAGTGCATATTGATGGTGTGTTGCATGAGTTTTCATCAATTGCCGGTGTGCGTGAAGATGTAACTGACATTGTTTTGAATATTAAGGAAATTGCGCTTTCCCTGCATGGTGAAGGCAGCAAAAAGCTTATTCTTCGCAAACAGGGGCCGTGTGTAGTAACAGCCGGGGATATTCAGGAGACAGCTGATGTTGAAATTCTGAACCCTGATCATCCAATATGTACTCTTGATGATGGTGCAGAAGTGCGGATGGAGTTCACTGTTGAAAGTGGCAAGGGTTATGCCACTGCTGACCGCAACCGCCCTGATGATGCTCCAATCGGTCTGGTGCCGGTTGACAGTCTTTACAGCCCTGTTCGCCGTGTTTCATACAAGGTGGAAAATACCCGCGAAGGCCAGATTCTTGATTATGACAAGTTGATCATGAGCATTGAAACTGATGGTTCGGTAACTCCAGAAGATGCAGTTGCCTATTCGGCCAGAATTCTGCAGGATCAGTTGCAGATATTCATCAATTTTGAAGAGCCTGAAAAGGTTGCACCAAAAGAAGAAGAGCCAGAACTTGAATTTAATGCAGCATTGCTGAAAAAGGTTGATGAGCTTGAGTTGTCAGTCCGTTCGGCCAACTGCCTGAAGAACGACAATATCGTATATATTGGCGATCTTATTCAAAAATCAGAAGCTGAAATGCTGCGCACACCAAACTTCGGGCGCAAGTCACTGAATGAAATCAAGGAAGTTCTTGCCCAGATGGGATTGCATCTGGGAATGGAAATTCCAAACTGGCCACCAGAAAGCATTGATGAGTTGGCCAAAAAATACGAATCCCAGTTTTAGGAGCAAGGGTAATGCGTCACGGAAAAAAAGGCCGTAAACTTAACAGAACGGCATCACACCGCAAAGCCATGTTCGCCAATATGGCAGCGGCGGTTATCAAACATGAGCAGATTGTTACCACTCTGCCCAAAGCAAAAGAAGTTCGCCGAATTGTTGACAAGCTGATTACACTTGGCAAGCGCGGTGATCTGCATGCACGGCGTCAGGCGATTGCAAAAATGCGCGATGAAGAACAGGTAAAGAAACTTTTTGAAGTGCTTGGCGAACGCTACAAGGATCGCAATGGCGGGTACACCAGAGTATTAAAGGCCGGCTTCAGATATGGTGATTCTGCACCAATGGCTGTGCTGGAACTGGTTGATCGCGATGAAAGCGAAAAGGGCAAGGATTCCGGTCCGGTTTATAATGAGGATGATGAAGTGGTTGATGCAGTTACCGCTTAATCCACAATATCAGCAATGAATTTTAAAGGTGACCTTGTCTCAAGGTCGCCTTTTTTGTTGTAGAGTGTTTCAAGCGCAGTTTGAATCTTGTATACAGCAAATCCATATAACAATCTTTTAGCGTTTCAGCTACCAGCATGATTGGATATACTCCCTTTACATGTATTGCATAACGCAAATAACAGTATCAAAAACAGGAACCGGTAAATGCAGCTGATCAGATTATTTTTAGTGGTTGTTTTGACAGGGCTTTATCTGGTGCCAGCCAATGCCAGAACTGTACCAGAATCAAAGCCGCAAATCACATTGTCATTTGCTCCAATTGTCAAGAAAACCGCTCCGGCAGTTGTTAACGTATATTCCACCAAAATTACCCGGCAGCGGCGCATGTCGCTGTTTGAGAATGATCCGTTCTTCCGCAGGTTTTTTGGTGAGGATGGCTTTCTTGGTGGCCGACCTTCCAAACGCAAGCAAAAGTCACTTGGGTCTGGGGTTATTGTGGAAGGTGATGGTTATATCATCACCAATAACCATGTGATCAAGGATGGTGATGATATTAATGTGGTGCTGGCAGACAAGCGTGAATACAAGGCTAAAGTCCTGTTGGCAGATCAAAGAACTGATCTGGCAATTCTCAAAATTGATACCAGGGGCAAAATCCTGCCATCGATTAAACTGGGCGATTCAGACAGGCTGGAAACCGGGGATCTGGTGTTGGCAATTGGCAATCCGTTTGGTGTTGGCCAGACTGTAACCAGTGGAATTGTTTCTGCTCTGGCACGCAGCCATGTGGGAGTATCGCGCTATCAGTTTTTCATCCAGACAGATGCCCCGATAAATCCCGGCAATTCCGGCGGGGCGCTGATCAATATGGCCGGTGAACTTATCGGAATAAATACGGCTATTTACTCGCGTTCAGGCGGTTCCAACGGTATTGGTTTTGCCATACCGGTCAATATGGTCAAGTCGGTTATCAGATCGGCCCGAGCCGGTAACAGGGTTGTACGCCCATGGTCTGGAGCCAGAGTGCAGGAAGTAACAGCTGATATTGCTGCAACTGTTGGCATGGAAAGCCCGCATGGTGCGATACTGGTCTGGTTGCACAAGGACAGCCCATTAAAAGCTGCCGGGCTGAAACGCGGCGATATTATCGTGGAGCTGGATAACCGGCCTATAGCATCAGCGCAGGAATTCAATTACAGGTTTGCTACCAAGGTAATTGGCAAGCAACTTGCTGTTACCTTCCTTAGACGCAACAAGCGTTACAAGGCTAGTGTATCATTGATTGAACCACCTGAAACCATACCGCGCAATGAAACCACTATCAGAACCAAAGGTCCCTTCTCAGGGTTGGTAGTTGCCAATATTTCCCCGGCGGTTGCGGTTGATCTGGGGCTTCAGCTGGATAATCGCGGGGTGGTGGTTACCGGATTTAATGGCGGACTGGCCCGGCGTGCCGGTTTCAAAAAGGGTGATGTGGTTTTAGAGGTTAATGATGCACCAATTGCCAATGTCAAAACCCTGATCAGGGTAGTTGGTGAAAGTGAAGGCTGGTGGGATATACGCCTGCAGCGTCGCGGACGAATAATCAGAATGCGGTTTGGTGGCTAATTTGTTCGAAGCATCCGGCATGGCAAATGAGGCCCCAAGACCTCTTGCAGACCGGTTGCGCCCACAATCATTATCGCAGGTTGTCGGGCAAGACCATCTGGTTGGTAAAAACGGAACGCTGACCCGCATGCTGGCTAATAAGCGGTTAAGCTCGATAATCCTTTGGGGGCCGCCGGGTACTGGCAAAACCACTATAGCCCGGTTGCTGGCTGGGGAAACGGGGCTGGAATTTGAGCAAATGTTGGCTATATTTTCCGGGGTGGCCGATCTGAAAAAAGCCTTTGAAGCTGCAAAAAAACGGCGCCAGGAAGGCAAGGGCACTTTATTATTTGTGGATGAGATTCATCGCTTTAACCGGGCACAGCAGGATGGTTTCTTGCCGCATATGGAAGATGGCACCATAATCCTGATTGGTGCCACCACAGAAAACCCGTCATTTCAGTTAAATGCAGCGGTGTTATCTCGAGCGCAGGTTCTGGTTTTGAACCGTCTGGATGAAGAGGCAATGCAGTTGCTGATATCCAGAGCCGAAGAGCTTGTGGAAAAACCATTACCAATAACAGATGATGCCAAAAAAACCCTTTGTGCCATGGCTGATGGGGATGGGCGGTATTTTCTCAATATGGTGGAGGAAATATATCAGGGAACCGAAGATGGTCATGAACTTGAAGTTGATGAGCTTGCCGGGTTCTTGCAGCGCAGGGTGCCAATCTATGACAAGTCAAATGACAGTCATTACAACCTGATTTCAGCTCTGCACAAATCTATACGCGGATCAGACCCTGATGCAGCGCTTTATTATCTTGCCCGAATGCTGGTGGCAGGTGAAAGCCCGCTGTTTCTGGCCCGCAGGCTGGTGCGGATTGCCAATGAGGATATAGGTCTGGCTGATCCGCAAGCCATAGTACAGGCAATAGCTGGGCTTGAAACCTTCAGATTTCTTGGCAGCCCGGAAGGTGAGCTGGGACTTGCACAGTGTGCGGTTTATCTGGCAACGGCGCCCAAATCCAATGCCTTGTACACAAGTTTTAAAACCGCAATGAAGCGGGCAAAGGATAACGGTTCGACTGCACCGCCGAAAATTATCCTGAATGCGCCAACGAAAATAATGAAGCAGCAGGAATATGGAGCCGGTTATAAATATGATCATGACCAGCCAGACGCATTTTCCGGGCAGAATTACTTTCCTGAGGATATGGGCCGGGAAATTTATTATCGACCGGTTGAGCGTGGTTTTGAACGTGATATCAAGAAACGGCTTGAATATTGGGCAAAACTGCGCCGGGAGCGCGGCGGGTAAATCATTTCCCGCTAATTTGCTTTTCAGCTTCTATACAAGGCTGAAATGCTCTAAACAGGCAGCGACAGTTCAAATCAGATGCCTGATATACAGATTTCCGGTTCGGTTTGAGCTGAAACAAATGAAACACAAGAAATAACATCATGCCTGTTTATATGTGGATATCGCTTGGCGGTGCAATCGGGGCCTTCAGCCGCTATATGGTAACGTCCATGACCGGTCATCTTTTGGGGCACGGATTCCCATGGGGAACAATGATCGTCAATGTTGTCGGCTCGTTCATAATGGGAGCACTGATTTCCTATATGGGCATCAAATGGAGCACGTCCATGGAGATGCGGGCTTTTCTGACGACTGGTGTTCTTGGTGGATTTACCACCTTTTCAGCTTTTTCACTGGATTTTGCAGTATTATATGAGCGCAAGCAGATGGTTGCCGCTTTCGGTTATGCTGCCGGATCACTGGGGCTGGCACTTCTGGCGGTGTTTGCCGGTCTGGTGCTGGTACGGGCGATTGCTGCATGAGCGCTGTTCAGTTCAAATATGTAAATTTAGAAGAAGATGGCATTCGTCTGGACCGCTGGTTCAAACTGAATTACCCACAAATTCCGCATGCACTGCTGAACAAGCTGCTGCGCAAGGGGCAGGTGAGGGTGGATGGCAAAAGGATGAAGGCCAATAGCCGGCTTGCAAAGGGACAAAGGGTCAAGATTCCACCGGTCAATCTGGATAGTGGTTTCAAACCACGGGCAGATATAAAGGTAAAGCCGCTCAGCCGGGATGAGCGCCAACAATTCCAGGCAATGATCCTGCATGAGGACAAGCATCTGATTGTACTGAACAAGCCGTCAGGTCTGGCAGTGCAGGGTGGTTCGAAAACCAGAAAACATATAGATGGCATGTTGCAGGCTCTGGAAAGTGAATATAAAACCCGGCCCCGACTGGTGCACCGGCTTGACCGGGATACATCAGGGGTGCTGGTAATAGCCAAGCGACGTTCAGTTGCTGCAAAGCTTGGCAAAATGTTTCAGTCACGCACTATCCACAAGACCTATTGGGCGGCTGTGAAGGGGGTTCCAAAGGTTTTGCAGGGCAAGATTGACATGAGCCTGATCAAAACCAACACGGCAAAAGGTGAAATGGTTCGCCCGGTTTACACTGATAACCCTGATGCTCAACGCGCTGTAACTCATTATGCGGTTATCGACCGGGCATCTGACAGTATCAGCTGGGTATCGTTGCAGCCGGTAACCGGCAGGCAGCACCAGTTGCGGGCGCATATGACTTTCACCGGCACGCCAATTTTAGGAGATGGGAAATATGACGGGCTTGAGGATTTGCCAGACGGGGTAGAGCCAAAGCTGCATTTGCATGCAAGGCGCATATCATTTCCCCATCCAGCCGGTGGCAGACTGGATGTAACCGCGCCCTTACCTGAGCATATGGTGAAAACCTGGAAAATGTTCGGCTTTGATCCGAACCGGTATGATGATGATCTGGAAGATTTATAGATGAAACTGGTAATTTTCGATTGTGATGGCACCCTGATTGACAGTCAGGACAAGATAGCAAGCTCGTTTGAAAGAGCCTTCAATATCGCCAATATTGCATGGCCGGGGCGCGAAGCAACGCTTAAAGGCATTGGTCTGTCCCTGATGGAATCCATGCGCCGTCTGGCTCCGCAGGAAACACCGGAAAAACATGCCGAACTGGTAGAAATCTATCGTGGATTCTACTTTGAAATGAGCAATGATGTAATGGATAATGAGCCTTTTTATCCCGGTGTGCGTGAAGGTCTGGAGCGATTATCGAGGCGCGATGATCTGTTGCTGGCAATTGCAACTGGCAAATCAAAGCGTGGACTGGACCGGTTTGTTGAACGCGAAAATCTGAAAAACATGTTTGTCTCATTGCAAAATTCAGATACTGCCCCGTCAAAACCTGATCCGACCATGCTGTTGCAGGCCATGGATGAGGCCGGCGGCATCAGACCGGAAAATACCATAATGGTTGGTGATGCCACATATGACATTGATATGGCGCTTGCCGCCGGGGTTACAGCGATCGGTGTCAGCTGGGGCTATCATAAACCCCAGGCATTGCTGGATGCCGGTGCCAGGATGATTATTGATCATTTTGATGAGCTGGAAGCGGCAATAGCTGAATAGGGGCAGAACATGACTGCCAAAATGCCGGACTGGCAAAAACGTATCAAGGAACAGGCAAAACCCAAATATGCCAAACGGTTTTATCAATCAGTTGAAGTAACTGATGAAGCTGGCGGGTTTTTGATCAGGCTGGATGGTCGGGTGCTCAAGACACCGATGAAGGCAAAATTGCAGATACCAACCCGCAAACTTGCCGATGCCATAGCCAGCGAGTGGCAGGACCAGATCGAATTTATCAATCCGCACAAAATGCTGTTGACCAAATTCACCAATACCGCCATTGACCGGGTTGTTCCCCGCCGGTCTGAAATAATTGCCGAAATCACAGAATATGCAGGCAATGACCTGTTATGCTACCGGGTGGAATCACCACAAGAACTGGCAAAGGAACAGGATCAAGCTTACAGGCCGGTTCTGGGCTGGCTGCACAAAACCCATGGCGCCAGCTTGCAGGTAACTAATGCAATTACCCATACACAGCAACTTCCTGAGGATTTGCAAAAGATTGAAGCGGTTTTGGAAGAAAAATCAGCTTATGAGCTGACCGCAATCCATATAATGACAAGCCTGACCGGATCAGCAGTCCTGGCGATGGCAGTCGAAGCCGGTTTCATAACACCAGATGCAGCCTTTAAGGCAGCCAATATCGAAGAAGACTGGAATATATCCCATTGGGGCCAGGATAATGAGGCTAAAATGCTGCGGCAGGACCGGCAGCAGCAGTTCAGAGCTATTGCCAGATTTCTTGATCTTTTGAATGATTGACCAAAGTTCGATTTGCTTTAATTGTTATTGCTGGTAAGCATGGCGGATAAAACAATTTAACCGGAAAGAGCCTTAAAAATGGATCGGGTAATCAGGGAACTTGCAGAACGTCGCAAAGAAGCCAGTCTTGGGGGTGGGCAGCACCGGATTGATGCCCAGCACAAGCGCGGCAAGCTGACAGCACGCGAGCGGATTGATCTGTTGCTGGATGAAGGTTCTTTTGAAGAATATGATATGTTCGTTGAGCATAATTGCACTGATTTCGGCATGGAAAACAGCAAGTTTCCCGGTGATGGTGTGGTAACCGGCTGGGGTACTGTAAATGGCCGTATAATTTATGTTTTTGCCAAGGACTTTACGGTATTTGGCGGTTCCCTTTCTGAAACACATGCCAAAAAGATCATCAAGATACAGGAAATGGCAGTGCGAAACCGGGCGCCCATTATCGGGATTTTTGATGCCGGTGGTGCACGCATTCAAGAAGGTGTGGCAGCACTTGGCGGATATGGTGAAGTTTTCCTGCGCAATACGCTGGCCTCGGGTGTCATTCCGCAAATATCAATGATCATGGGGCCTTGTGCGGGTGGTGATGTATATTCACCAGCAATGACTGATTTCATCTTCATGGTTCGTGACACCAGTTACATGTTTGTAACCGGGCCTGATGTGGTCAAGACTGTTACCAATGAAACAGTGACGACTGAAGAACTGGGCGGGGCCAGTGTACATACCACCAAATCATCAATTGCTGATGCTGCATTTGACAATGATGTGGAAGCCTTGTTGCAATTGCGCCGGTTTGTGGATTTTCTGCCAGAATCCAATGTTGCAGAAGTGCCGGTAATACCAAGCTTTGATGATGAAGATCGTGAAGAACCATCGCTTGATACGCTGATACCGGAAAATCCCAATCAGCCTTATGACATGCGTGAGTTGATTGGCAAGGTGGTGGATGAGGGGGATTTCTTTGAAATACAGGAAAATTTTGCCAAAAACATCATAATTGGTTTTGCCCGCATGGAAGGGCGCACGGTTGGTATTGTTGCCAATCAGCCAATGGTGCTGGCTGGAGTGCTTGACAGTGATGCCTCACGCAAGGCTGCCAGATTTGTGCGGTTTTGTGACTGTTTCTCAATTCCGGTAATAACCTTTGTTGATGTTCCAGGCTTCCTTCCTGGAACTGATCAGGAATATGGCGGGCTGATCAAGCATGGTGCCAAACTGCTATTTGCCTTTGCTGAAGCCACCATACCAAAAGTGACAGTTATCACCCGCAAGGCCTATGGTGGGGCCTATGATGTGATGTCATCCAAACATATTCGCGGCGATGTCAATTATGCCTGGCCAAGTGCTGAAATTGCGGTTATGGGGGCAAAAGGTGCAGTTGAGATCATTTTCCGTAAAGATGCCGGTGATGAAGAAAAGATTGCCGAGCAGACCAAAATATATGAGCAGCGATTTTGCTCACCCTTTGTGGCGGCTGAACGCGGATTTATCGATGAGGTGATCATGCCGCGCAATACCCGTCGACGGTTATGCCGGGCGCTGAATATGCTGCGCAAAAAGACGGTTGAAAACCCATGGAAGAAACACGACAATATTCCGCTATAGGCAATTGAGCATCTTATGCCGGTTTCGTCCAATCAGCGAATCATGACACAGTTGTTGATCGTTTAATGAAACCGGGTAGCTCAATGCGATTATTTCAAACCATTCTGGCCGTTTTGGTGGTTCTGGGTCTGGCAACTGATCGGGTTGAGGCAAGGTCACTTAAATCCTGTGTGGCCGGAATCAGGAAATCGGCAATCCGTTCTGGTATCCCTGCAAATATTGTCAATCGCGCCCTGGGCAATGTGCGGTTTAATGAAAAAGTAGTGCGGTTTTCGCGCAATCAGCCGGAGTTCCGCACCCCGATCTGGGACTATATGGCATTTCTGGTTGATGCCAGACGGGTTCGTGATGGCAAGGCGATGATGAAGAAATACGCCAGAACCCTGAAAGCGGTTGAAAAGCGCTATGGGGTTGATCGCTATATTCTGACAGCTTTGTGGGGAGTAGAGAGCGATTATGGAAATATTCACGGTGAATTCTTCCTGCCCCATGCACTTGCCAATGTTGCCTGTGCCGGGCGCAAGCCAAAAATGTTCAAACGTGAACTGATTTCAGCCCTGAAACTGGTCAAGCGCGGTGATGTGCGGTTGAAAGACCTGATGAGCTCATGGGCCGGGGCACTGGGTCAAACCCAGTTCATGCCCTCAACCTATCACCGGCTGGCGGTTGATTTTGATGGTAATGGTCGCCGTGACCTGTTGCACTCAGTGCCTGATGCCCTTGCCTCCAGTGCCAATTTCTTAAGAAAGTCAGGTTGGCGCAAAGGAGGGATCTGGGGTTATGAGGTAAGACTGCCAAAAGCCTATCGCGGCCCGTTTGGGCGCAAAAGGACTGTCAGTCTTGATAAATGGGCCAAAAGAGGTATCAGAAAAATCAATGGTAAAAAGCCCTCTGGTAACATCAGAGCCGGGCTGATAGCACCTGCTGGTCGCACTGGTCCGGCATTTCTGGTGTTTCACAATTTCAATGTGCTTTACTCCTATAATGCTGCCGTATCATATACACTTGCCATATCGCATCTGTCTGACCGGTTGCGGGGCAGGGGTGGTTTTGCTCGCGGCTGGCCAACAAGTGATCCAGGTCTGTCACGCAAACAGCGTGTTGATTTGCAGGTTTTATTGAAAAACAAGGGTTATCGCATCGGCAAGGTTGATGGCCGCATCGGGCCATTATCAAAAGCGGCAATCAGGAAGGTGCAGAAAAACATTGGCATGCGAGCCACTGGCAGGCCGAGCCTTAAAGTCTACCGGTCACTTGGCGGCAAACTGTAAAAAATAAAATTAACTTCAATCCATAAACCATCTCTTAACCATCCTGCTTCACTATGCTGTCTAGTTTAGTAAGTTTGTTAGTTTGTGTTTTTGGGGTAAGTTTATGAGTACGATCAAGCGCCACGTCATTAAAAGATTCACCAGCGGTCTGGCACTTGCAGCCGCTTCATTGACCATCGCGGCCTGTTCTTCAGATGTTGAACGGTTTTCAGAATATCCAAATGTAAATACAGCCTCGGTGCCAAACACCTCCCAGACCGAGGTCGTAACCCGCAATCGTCTTGCCGGATCACCGGCAGTTGGCCAGGTCAAGCCATCATGGCAGCAGCCAAAACAGGCATGGCGCGCACCAAAGAGCACTTATAAAGCACCAAAAACCGCTTATAATGCACCGAGTAGTACTTACAGGGCTCCTGCAGCAACAACACCTGCATACAGAACCGGCTCGATTACCGTTCAGTCTGGCCAGACAATGTATTCCATTGCACGAGCAAATGGTTTGAGTGTCAATCAGTTGGCCAGTGCCAATAATATGGGTTATCCTTATACTCTCAAGGTTGGCCAGCGTTTGAAAGTGCCTGGAGTTTCCAGACCTAATTCACCAGCAGCCAGCTTCACACCTCGCACAGCTCGAAACTATGCGCCTGCACCAGTACAACCGACATATAAAGCAGCCAGTGCACCGGTTCCAAAGAAGAACTTTGCCGGGAAGGGTACGCATATTGTAGGCCGTGGTGAAACCCTGTTCTCACTGGGGCGCAAATATGGGGTTAATCCGTTCACTATTGCAAAATATAACGGTATAGCTTCTCCCTATTCGCTTAATGTGGGTCAGCGGGTCAAGATTCCGGCCAATGATAGCAAGGTTGCATGGAAAAATTCCAGCTCTGCCACACGTCAGGTAGCCGAGAATCGCAATCTGGCCACCAAGAAGCCGGTTCGAATTACCAGAAAAACCACAGACCGTATTGCCCCGGCACCGGTTGAAAAAGTTGCCAGAAGCCAGCCCGCGGTACAGCCTTCTTCACCGGTTGCTTCTTCAGGCTTCCGCTGGCCTGCCAATGGTCGGGTAATCTCTACTTATGGCCGCAAATCAAATGGAATGCGCAATGAAGGTATCAATATTGCTGTGCCTGAAGGAACCAGGGTTCGTTCAGCTGAATCAGGTGTTGTTGCCTATGCCGGCAATGAGCTGAAAGGCTATGGCAATCTGGTTCTGGTTCGCCACAAGAATGGCTGGGTAACTGCCTATGCCCACAATAAAGAACTGTTTGTGAAACGTGGTGACACAGTAAAACGCGGTGAAGTTATTGCCAAATCCGGCCAGACCGGCTCGGTAAAAACTCCACAATTGCACTTTGAAGTCAGAAAAGGTGCCAATGCGGTTGATCCAATGAAATACCTGTCTAGGCGAACAGCTTCGGCACAATAATATTAGTCAGTCCCCTGCAAAAAAGACCGACGAAAGAAAGGCCTGGTTTTCCCGAACCGGGTCTTTTGCCTGTTTATGCCAGACTGTTTAATGCCCTGGTAATGCGTTCAAGTGCCAATTTCAAATCATCAACACTTGCGGCAAAAGAAATACGCAAGGATGTTTCATTGCCAAAGGCTGAGCCGGGCACTGTTGCAACCAGATGTTCTTCCAAAAGCCAGTTGCACATGTCATTGCAATCATTGATTCTTGTGTTGCCACTGGTTTTGCCAAAGAATGATGATATGTCCGGGAATGCGTAAAAGGTGCCAGGTGGTGTGTTAAGGCTTATTCCTTTTATGGCTTCAAGCGCGCTGACAACAAGGTTGCGTCTTTCAAGATAGCTTTGCCGCATGGTTTCCACGTCATCACGCGGGCCGGTAAGGGCGCTGATAGCTGCTTTTTGAACAAAGGCATTGGCGCCTGCGGTCAAGGCACCTTGAACCTTGGACATGGCAGCAGCAATCGGGGCAGGGCCTGCAGAATATCCAAGTCGCCAGCCGGTCATGGCAAAGCCCTTGGAAAAGCCGTTAATGGTTATGGTGCGCTCAATCATGTCTGGCAGGCTGCCTATGGAGAAATGTTCCTCATCAAAGGTAATATATTCATAGATTTCATCAGAAATGACCATCAAATGCGGGTGCTGCAAAACAATTGCTGCAATATTTTCAAGTTCGGATCTTGTAAACATCGCCCCTGACGGATTACAGGGGGAATTGATAACCAGCAATCTGGTTTTATCTGTGATTGCAGCAGCGATTCGCTCTGCGGGTGGCTTGAAACCCTCATCAGCCCCTGATTGAACGATAATTGGAACGCCGCCAGCCATTTTGATTATGCCTTCATAGGCAACCCAGTATGGGGCCAGAAGGATAACTTCATCGCCTGGGTCAATAGTGGCAAATATGGCATTGGTGAATGACTGTTTGGCACCATTGGACATGATAATTTCATTCGGCGCATAATCCAGATTGTTTTCAGCTTTCAGTTTTTCTGACAATGCCTGTTTGATGTCAGCCATGCCGGGAACCGGGGCATAATGGGTAAAACCATCATTCATCGCCTTTGTTGCGGCATCGCGAATATGGCGCGGTGTATCGAAATCAGGCTCACCCAGTGTCAGGCTGATTACATCCTTGCCTTGAGCTTTCAACTGGCGGGCTTTTCCTGCCATAACGATGATTGCTGCTTCTTCAACAGCGCTGGTTCTTCTGGATAACTGGTTTGCGGGATTGAAGCTGGTCATCAATAAGCCTTGAATCACTGTTGGATAGATTGTATCGGGTAAGACTACTATGGCGGAGATTATTTTATGAGGCTAGGATTTATTGCAGCAATTGCGCTGCTGACAATGCTTGGGGCATGCTCAAGACCAAAACCGGTTATTGTAAATTCGCCATATGGCAGCGGAACTACTCATTCTGAACCAGTTTTCTATAATGGCAAGCATTACAAGCTTAGTTTCAAATATATTGCCGTCAAAAACCTTTATGATGTGAGTATTATCGGTAAAGGTGGCCGCAAGCTCGGCAGCAAACCGGGTGATGCAAAAATTGTCGGGGAAGTGGTATCTTCTGCGATACGCCATTTTACCTGTGCAACCGGCCAGAAGGCGCATATTTTACCCGGTTCACAGCGTAATTTGAATGGGCGATGGCATATGTTTGCCAGATGCGGCTGAAAATCTATTCAACCACAAGTGCAGCGCAAGGTGCTCTTTTCAGAACATCTTTGGCAATTGAGCCAAGGAAAAACTCCTTGATAGGGTTTGCCTCATGATGACCAATAACCAACAGGTCAACAGCTTCCTTTTCAGCTGTTTGCACGATCACATTGGCTGCATCGCCTTTTTCCAGAACCAGTGTAACCTTGTCCACTCCAGCCAGCATGGCTTCGGCTTTGGCCCGTTCGAGAACATCTTCACCATAAAGCTTGCATAAGGTATCGGTTGCTTCAACATAGTCGGCAATGGCGCTGATGCCGTCGGCTTCTTCTACCGCAAATTCAGGCAATTCCTGACCGGATACTTTGCGCCTGAAAGCCTTGCCGGCTTTTTGTTCGGCAAATTGCAGTTGCAATTCACTGGGTGGGGATTTGGTGCAGGCATACAGGATTACCAGTTCGCTGGCATTGTCATGTGCCTGCTGGGCGGCTTTCTCCAGAGTCCTGACGGAATGAGGTGAGCCATCAAGGGCTACCAGTATCTTGTTCATTGTTACCTCCGGCCATTGCTGTGGCTACAAGCATTAGAGCAAACTAATTTAGAATTTTCTAATATATGTGTCGCAAATCTGGCCAAATCAAGCCCAAAGTAAAATTACGTTAAGACAGGGGCAGGCGCTGATTACAGCTTTCTGCCAAGCTGACCGGCAAGATCAACTACAAATTGCCATGCAACACGGCCAGAGCGGCTGCCACGGGTTGCTGCCCATTCAATGGCTTTGGCTCTTAACTGACTGGAATCAATATCAAATTTATAATAGTCAATGTAACCTTCAACCATTTGCAAATATTCATCCTGTGAACATTGGTGAAAACCCAGCCATAATCCGAAACGGTCAGATAATGAGACTTTTTCCTGAATGGCCTCGGAAGGATTAATGGCGGTTGAGCGTTCATTTTCCATCATGTTTCGCGGAATCAGATGGCGGCGGTTTGAGGTTGCATAGAACAGAACATTTTCCGGGCGACCTTCAATGCCGCCATCAAGGGCAGCTTTCAGTGACTTGTAAGAAGTATCATCGCCATCAAATGACAGATCATCGCAAAACACAATGAAGCGGAACTGCTCTGACTGGCGCAATATACGCATCAGCTGTGGCAGGGTTTCTATATCTTCGCGGTGGATTTCAACCAGTTTCAGATTGCCGCCAGTTTTTGCATGTACTGCCTTGATCAGCGAGCTTTTGCCCATTCCGCGCGCGCCCCACAATAATACATTATTGGCTGAAAAACCTTTGGCAAAATGAGAGGTGTTTTCCAAAAGAATATCGCGTGTGCGGTCGATTGCCTTTAGCAGTTCAAGCTCTACACGATTGACTTTGGTGACTGGTTGCACATAGCCTTCTGCCTGCCAGACAAAGGCATCACTGTCTGTAAAGTCATTATCCTTAACCGGTGCCGGCGCCATTCTGTCAAGAGCATCGGCCATTCGTTTCATCAGTTTTGCAATCATGTTTTTATTCCTTGAGCACTGGAATATTCAATAGTGCGGGCAAAGCAGTGATGCAAGGCGTTGAAAATACCGGTAACATGTATATATACATCCCTAACTTGAAGGTTTTTAACAGAATCGGTCTTATCAGCAGCGATATTACCAGCTATAGCTTGCGACCGAATGAATGCAACGTCACAATGAGGGACAAATGTTCACAACTCCTGCATATGCACAAGCCGCCGGTGGAGGTGGTGATGCCACAAGCATCATAACTTCACTATTCCCGCTCATACTCATCATGGCTGTTTTCTGGTTCCTGCTAATTCGTCCGCAACAAAAACGGATGAAAGAACATCAGGCTCTGGTTGCCGGTATCAAGCGGCGTGACAGTGTGGTTACTTCTTCTGGTATTTTTGGCAAGGTCACCAAGGTTATTGATGACAATGAAGTCATGATAGAGATTGCCGACGGGGTGCAGGTCAAGTTCCTGAAAAGTGCAATCAGTGAAGTCAGAACCAAGGGGTCAACACCTCCCAAGGCAGAATGATCTGCAAGCTATTTTATAAAGCCATTTTTCGGAACCATTAAATGTTTCAGCTATCTTATTGGAAAACCCTGCCGATACTGGCAATGGTGCTTTTGGGTATCCTGTTTTCCCTGCCCAATATTTATCCAGAAAGCTTTCGCCAGTCGCTTCCCGGGTTCATTCCGTCTTCCAAACTGGTTCTGGGACTGGATCTGCAGGGGGGATCGCATATTGTTCTGGAGATTGAGAAAACCAAATTCAAGCAGGATCTTCTGAAACAGCTTGTTGGTGACATTCGCCAGAAATTGCGTGAAAACAAAATCCGCTATACCGGGCTGCGGCGCATTGGCAGTGATGCTGTTACAGTGACCATCAAAAACCCGGAAGACATGGATAAAATCCTGCCCAAGCTGAAACGTCTGCGCATGGATACGTCAGGTGGCCTGTTAAATATGGGAATTGGCGCAGGCGCTTCTACCGAAATCTACAAGGTTACTGTGGATGGCCAGAAAGTCAGCTATCACTTCACCGAAGCAGGGCTAAACAACAAGATCGGTCAGGCAATCGGGGCCAGTTTGAAAATTATTACCTTGCGTATCAACTCACTTGGCACTACAGAGCCGGTTATTCAGCGTCAGGGAATCGACAGGATACTGGTACAGGTGCCGGGTTTGAAAGACCCGGACAGGTTAAAGAAGCTGCTGGGCAAGACCGCCAAGCTTACATTCCAGCTGGTTTGTGACTCCCAGCCAACCGGAGAGAATCAAAGACCTCCGCTTGACTGTGAGGAACTGGCTCAGAAAAATGTTCCCGGTGTTCCATTATGGGTAAAGACTTCAAGGCGCGATTCTGTCGATGGTGCCAATCTGGTGGATTCACAACCGGGATTTGACAGCCGCAATGGTGAACCGATTGTGACTTTCCGGTTCAACACCAAGGGTGGTCTGGATTTTGGCAGGCTGACACGCGATAATGTTGGTCGCCCGTTTGCCATTGTGCTGGACAGGGAAGTTGTCAGTGCGCCGGTAATTCAGACACCTATTCTTGGTGGTTCCGGCCAGATTTCCGGCAGATTTACAGTGCAGGAAGCCAATGATCTGGCAATTGTGTTGCGCTCGGGTGCTTTGCCGGCTGAACTTACCATTGTTGAACAGCGCACAGTTGGAGCATCGCTAGGCGCTGATTCAGTCAAACACGGGTTTGAAGCCGCCGTGCTTGGCTTGATTCTGGTGGTTATTTTCATGTTTGTGACTTATGGGCTGTTTGGCATTTTTGCCAATCTGGCGCTGTTTGCCAATCTGGCAATGCTTATCGGTGTATTGTCAGGCCTTGGTGCAACTCTGACACTTCCGGGCATTGCCGGTATTGTGCTGACCATGGGGATGGCGGTTGACTCCAATGTGCTGGTGTTTGAGCGTATCCGCGAAGAAGTAAGAGCTGGAAGATCACCGCTAAATTCCATTGATACCGGTTTCCAGCGAGCCCTTGGCACAGTGCTTGATGCCAATATTACTACCCTTATTGCAGCCGTTGTGTTGTTTGCCCTGGGCTCAGGCCCGGTCAAGGGATTTGCAGTAACGCTTGGTGTCGGGATTGTCACCACAGTATTTACAGCATTCACCTTTACCCGCCTGATTGTTGCCTTGTGGGTAATTCGCTACCGGCCAAAAACAGTGCCGATGTAAGGCTTAAACAGAGAATAGAGACCAAGAAATGTTCAAACCCATCCAATTCATACCGGATGAAACCAGCATCAACTTTATGAAATATGCCCGATTGGGCATTATTGCTTCAGTTGTTGCCATGATACTCTCGGTTGTCCTGTTGATTTCTTCCGGCCTTAATTTCGGTATTGACTTCAAGGGTGGGACTTTAATCGAGATCGGAACTCCTGAAAAAGCTGACCTTGGCGATTTGCGTAAAAAAATCGGGGCGCTCAAGCTTGGTGATTTTGAATTGCAGACATTTGGTGCTCCAACTGATGTGCTTATTCGTATTGAAACCCAGCCAGGGGGTGAAAAGGCCCAGCAAAACGCCATTAACAAGGTAAAAGCCACGCTAGGCGACAAAATTGATTATCGCCGGGTGGAAGTCGTTGGCCCAAAAGTCTCTGGCGAACTTGCCGAGTCAAGTATGATTGCAGTGCTGATATCCATTATGGCGGTGATGGTATATATCTGGTTCAGATTTGAATGGCAGTTTGCCATTGGTGCGGTGGCTTCGCTATCGCATGACGTTCTGTTGACAATGGGCGTATTTGCTGTATTGCAGATTGAATTTGGTCTCCCGATCATTGCTGCAATTTTGACAATCGTTGGTTATTCACTCAATGATACTGTGGTGGTCTATGACCGGGTGCGTGAGAATATGCGCAAATACAAGAAAAAATCTCTTGGTGAACTGATTGACCTGTCTCTTAACCAGATGCTTCGCCGTACAATCATGACCTCGGTCTCCACCTTGCTGGCATTGCTGGCATTGTATTTCTGGGGCGGGGAAAATCTGCGCGGATTTACCTTCACCATGATCTGGGGGGTAATAGTGGGGACTTATTCATCAATCTTTATTGCAGCACCTCTGCTTATCTACATGAATGCCACACTGTCCAAACCTGCAGATGAGGAAGCAGACAGTGTAACCACCGGATGAGCATCAAGGCTTATTTTCCCGAGCGGGTAGCGATTGACTTTTATGGCAATGGCGGATTTCGTTTCGCTGAAATGTCTCACACCGGTTCAATGCTGATATTGCCTGATGGCATACATGGCTGGCATCCGGTAGCATTTGAAGAAATCACCCCGGATGATTTCAGTACTTTGTTTGATACAGTTACTGGCTCAACCTTTGTGCTGTTTGGCACAGGTGCAAAACAGCAATGGCCGGGCAGGGAATTGAAAGCAGCATTTGCCCGCCGCAATATTGCTGTTGAGGTGATGGATACCGGAGCAGCGGTTCGCACCTATAATGTATTACTGGCAGAACAGCGCCCGGTTGCAGCAGCACTACTTGCAGTTGAGAGCTACAAAAGCCAAGATTAACCCATGAAGGCTGATTCGAAAAACTTGGTCAAAACTCACAATCTTGACCGCTATCTGGCGACCCTGCTGGCTCCTGGTGACAAGCAGGAAGATTTGTTTGCGCTTTATGCCTTTGATTGTGAAACAAGGCGGATTGCGCAGCAGGTAAGCGAATCGAGGCTTGGCGAGATCAGAATTCAGTGGTGGTATGACAATATCAATCTGATCTATCAGGAAAAAACACCGGATAATCCTGTAGCAGCTGATCTGGCCAGAGTGATCCATCAATATGATTTGCCGCGTCACAAGTTTATCAACCTTTTGGAGGCACGCCGGTTTGATCTTTACAGTGACCCGATGCAGTCTATGGAAGCACTGCTGAATTATGTTGATGCAACAAGTGCCGTCATGGTGCAGATGGCAGTTCAAATTCTTATCGGTTTTGATGCTCTTTCAATTGATGATCTGGCGCTGAATGCGGGCAGGGTTGAGGGATTATGCGATGTAATTGCTTTGCTTGCCAGACACACAGCAAGGGGCCAGTGCTATCTGCCGCAAGAGATAATGCAGCGCCATGGATTAGAGACAGTTGAAACCGGCAGGCCGCTTGATCTGGTACTGGCTGAAATCAGGCATGAGGCAACAAAAAATCTGGTAATAATCAACCGGCAAACTGGCCGTATTGATAAAAAAGCCTTGCCGGCTTTCTGGCCATCGAGCCTTGCCGGTCAGTATCTGAAACTGACATCAAAACCGTCATTTGATGCGCTGAAACTGCACAGCGGCGCCTCACAATTGTCAAAGCAATGGTACCTTATGAAAAAATCTTTTCTTGAACGGGTTTGAATTTCTATGACCATTGCTACACGACTTAACAAAATTATTCCTGATCTTTCCAAGACCTTTTTGCGCTTTCCGGTGCCTGCCGCCATCTCCATATTCATGTGTGGTTTCATGGTGCTGAAGGTGCTGGGTTTTTATCATTTTTCTTCATCCCGCATGGGGGAAATTGTCCTTGCAGGCATAAGCGCATTCTTTCTTGCAGGAGCTGCGCATTTACTGGCTGAAAGCAGGCAATGGTCGAGGATCAAGGCATTTATCATTGCAAGTGTGTCAGCAATCCTGATTGCGATTTTAATGTTGAACGCTGCACAGTTTTCGGCCAATCCGTTATTCATCCTGCCAGCCATTGGATTATTGTTGATGGTAGCAGGTTTCATGAAGCCGGGAACATCGGCAAATGCGCTTTGGCTGTTCAATTTTTCACTGGGGCTGGCAATCATACTGGCGACAATTGTCGGGCTGGTGTTTGGTGGTGGATTATCTGCAATTATTGCCGGACTTAAATTCCTTTTCGGATTACACTTTGGCAATGATGCCTATCAGATCATCTGGATAATTGCAGTTGCCATGGTTGGACCGCTTTATGCCTTATCGCTGGTGCCGCATGATCTGGAAGAACAACTCAAATTGCCGCGCCCTGATGATCTTTTGAATCGCGGAGTGTCGATCCTGATCAATTATGTGCTGGTGCCGGTTATATTGATCTATGTGATTATTCTGCACGCATATGCAATCAAGATAGGTTTCATGCTGGCTCTGCCAAAGGGCAAGGTCGGGATTATGGTTCTGATATTTGCCCTTGGTGGAACAGCTACCTGGCTGATAGCCCGGCCATGGCTGGAAACCGGTACGGTGCTGTTAAAGCTGTTCACCAGATACTGGTTCTGGTTCACCATAATTCCAACAGTACTTCTGGTGCTGGCGGTTAGTGAAAGAATTGGTAATTACGGGGTGACACCTGAGCGCTATGGTCTGGTGTTGCTTGGCATATGGCTGGCCATGATGATTGTTTATTTCACATTAAGGCGTATGGAAGCAAAACCGAAAATAATTCTTGCCAGTCTAGGATTCTTGCTGTTTGCCGCATCTTTTGGTCCATGGGGCGCAAAAGGTTTTTCAATAAACAACCAGCTTTCCCGCCTGCAAACAATATTACAGAGCAAGGGCTATATAAAGGATGGCAGAATTGCTGCCAGCCTGCCTGACAAGGATTCTGTGCCGGAAGTCATTCGGGAAAATGCGGTTTCAATTATCCGGTTTCTTCGGCAGCAGGATGCACTTGACAGGTTGAAACCCATATTTTCGGCTTATGATGGTGAAATCTTCAACGGGTTATCCAAATATGCAATTGAAAGAAACATCATAAAGGCTTTGAACATCAAGACAGCAAGATCTGTCAAATTCGGCTCCAGATGGATAAATTTCAAGGCCAGTAAGGCAAGCGGATTTTCTGTTACAGAAAAGGCCAGTTTATACGGGCCGTATGTATTGAATAACCTCATTAGCCGCAATGGTGAAGCCGGTAATCCAATAATGTCTTATGATGGTGAAAAACTGGTTGTCAAAAGCAATGGCAAAATCTGGGAGTTTGATGCAAAAGAGATTTTGCTCCAGGCAGAAAAGGCAATGAAGCACACTGCTAACAACAAAACTCAGCCAGCTTTGAAATTTGCTGTTGAGAATGATGCCGGCAAGGCTATGCTGATTGTCACCAATGTTAATGGACCACACAGCAAGGATAAAATCACAATAACATATATTCAATGCTGGTTGTTGATCGAACCAGAGTTGGAACAAGGGTCGCTAAAGCAATGAGAAACGCTGCCCGGTATGTTCTTCAAGCCGTCCTGCCAGTTTCAGATCCAGCAAATATTGATGGATTTCACCAGCCGAACCCCCGGTTTCACGGATCAGGTCGTCAATATGGGTCGGGGCAGGGCTTAGAAGTTCAATAATATGATCGCGCAGTGAAATACTGGCTGGTCTTTCATAATCGATCATGTCGGTGAAACCGTCATCTGAGGCAAACATGTTTGGTTGCAGCGGACCATTCTTAGCCAGATCATCCAGTACCTGCAAAATGTCATTACCGCAGGTGACCAGTGTTGCTCCATCCCTGATCAGCCGGTTGGTGCCGCCAGAGCGTGGATCAAGCGGGGAGCCGGGAACTGCAAAAACTTCGCGATTCTGTTCTGCCGCCATTCGCGCAGTTATCAATGAGCCTGAGCGGGTGGCAGCTTCAATGACTACTGTACCAAGGGCAATACCTGAAATCAGCCGGTTGCGACGCGGAAAGTGGCGGGCCTGGGGCCTGACTCCGGGGGTCATTTCGGTAACAATTACCCCTTCTGTGCCGATCTCGTGATACAGCTCGGCATTTTCCGGCGGGTAGATATTGTCGATACCACCGGCAATGACTGCAATAGTGCCGGTGGCAAGACTGGCCTGATGGGCTGCTGTATCTATGCCGCGGGCAAGCCCTGATACGGTCACATAATCGGCCTGTCCCAATTGTGCGGCAAGGGTGCGGGTGAATTTAAGGCCAACGGCTGAAGCATTGCGTGATCCAACCAGTGCAACTGATTGTCTGTTCAGCAATTCACGGCGCCCCTTGACGCAAATAAGCGGTGGTGCACCATCAATATGGCGCAGTAATTCAGGATAATCAGCCTCGCCAATGGCTATGAATGCAGCGCCATTTTTTTCCGCCTGTTGCATGTCATGTTCAGCCGCCGCTGCCGGGCAAATTTTCAAACGCCTTTTAAGCCCGCCACGGCGTGAATGTTCAGGAAGTGCTGCCAGTGCCTGTTCAGCGCTGCCATAGCGGTTTATCAGTTTAAGGAAGGTGACGGGGCCAACATTTTCACTTTTGATCAAACGCAGCCAGTTGAGGCGCTGGCTATCATTTAACATTTCCCCGGTCATTTATTGCCGGAGGAAAGCTTGATTTTGGATTCAGTGCCCGAAAGCAGTCGCATGATATTGTCGCGGTGTTTGAAATAGATTATTGCAGCCAGTACCAGCAGGAATACAGCCATTTTCGGGCCGACAAGAAAATAACCGGCAACCGGCAGCACCAGCGAGGCGATGAGAGCTGAAAGTGATGATATTTTGAAGGTAAAGGCTATGAGCAACCACATACCGGCAAATATCAGGGCAAGAGGCCAGAACAGACCAAGCAGAACGCCCAGATAGGTGGCAACGCCCTTGCCGCCCCTGAATTTCAGCCATACCGGGTAGATATGACCGATAAAGGCGGCAAATCCTGCAAGCATGGCAGCCTGACTTCCCGCCATGCTGCCAGCAATCATGGTCGGGATGGTGCCTTTCAGAATATCAGCCAAAACGGTTGCAATGGCCAGGCTTTTGGAACCGGTGCGCAAAACATTGGTGGCTCCAATATTACCAGAACCGATCTTGCGAATATCGCCATGTCCTGTCATTCTGGTAAGTATCAGGCCAAATGGAATGGACCCGAACAGATAGCCAATTACCAGCCATTGAATATTTTGCAGAATAAAACTCATGGCTTATCGTAACTATATACTACCTGTCCGGCAACAATTGTTTTTTCAACCCGGCCTTCCAGTGAGCGGTATTCAAAGGGTGAGTTTTTGGAACTGGAGCGCAAGGTGGTGTCTTCAACCTGCCATGAGGTTTCAAGATCGGCAATGACAAAATCAGCCGGGGAACCGGGAGCCAGCTTGCCAGTTTCCAGTCCTAAAAGTCTGGCCGGTGCACAGGACATGGCTTCAATCAGACGCGAAAGCTTGATCTGGTCTTGATGATAAAGGCTAAGAGCTGCTGAAAACATGGTTTCAAGTCCGATTGCGCCAAATTCTGCTTCAGCAAAGGGCAGGCGTTTGGTATCTGCACTTTGCGGATCATGGCCAGAAACTATGATGTCAATTATGCCGTCATTTAATCCTTCAATCAGCGCCAGCCTGTCATCTTCACTGCGCAAGGGCGGTGACAGCTTGAAGAAGGTACGATAAGCGCCAACATCAAGTTCGTTCAATACCAGATGATTGACCGAAACACCGCATGAAACCGGCAATCCGGCCTGTTTGGCGCGTTTGATGACTTGAAGCGAGTCGGCACATGATATTTGTGAGGCATGATATCTCGCACCTGTCAGTTCAACCAGCCTGATATCACGCTCCAGCATAATGGTTTCAGCCTGCCGGGGAATGCCGGGAAGTCCAAGCCGGGTGGCGATTTCACCTTCATTCATGACCCCGGTTGCCAGTGAAGCATCTTCCACATGCTGGACAATCAGCATGTCAAAAGTTGAGGCATAGGACATGGCGCGGCGCAATATTTGTGGATTGGCAACCCCGACACGGCCATCAGTCAGGGCCACGGCGCCAGCTTCGCGCAACATGCCGGTTTCGGTCATGATTTTGCCCCTGGCACCCTTGGTTATGGCAGCCATTGGAGCGATGCGAACCAGAGCTGTGTCGCGAGCGCGGCGCAGGATGAAATCGACAATTGCCGCATCATCGATCACCGGGTCGGTATTGGGCATGACTATCATGGTGGTGACACCACCGGCACTTGCAGCCTCTGATGCACTGGCAAGGGTTTCGCGATATTCCATTCCCGGCTCACCAGTGAAAACCCGCATGTCAATCAGGCCGGGAAACAGGGTTTTGCCGTAACAATCTGAAACCTCAGCTGATCCGTGCATGGACTGCTTGTTGATATCTGCACCAACTGCAACAATGCGGCCACTGTCAACCAGCACACCGCCTTTTGCATCCAGCCCACTGGCAGGGTCGACAAGACAGGCATTTACAAAAGCGCGGCGGCCATTTCTGTCATTGCTCCAGCGCATCAGCTATTGCCTCCATCATTATTGGTGAGTGAGGGCAGATTGCGGGCAAGCGCATCAAGCACAGCCATGCGCACAGCAACCCCCATTTCCACCTGTTTCTGGATAACTGAACGTGGACCATCGGCGATGGTTGAGTCTATTTCAACCCCGCGATTCATCGGGCCGGGGTGCATGACAATGGCATTGGGGCTTGCACGCTCCAGCTTGTTCTGATCAAGGCCATAAAACCGGTAAAATTCACGCGCGGATGGGATGCAGGCCCCATCCATGCGTTCCAGTTGCAGACGCAGCATCATGACAGCATCGACATCTTTCAGGCCATCATACATCGAGGTAAATACCTTGACGCCCAGCCGGTCAATATCGGCAGGAAGCAGCGATAGCGGAGCCACCAGATGAACCGTGGCCCCCATTTTGTGCAGCAATAACAGGTTGGATCGCGCAACGCGTGAATGTTTTATGTCGCCGCAAATGGCAATTTTCAGACCTTCAAGCCGTTTGAAATTACGGCGAAGGGTAAGCGCATCTAGTAGCGCCTGTGTCGGGTGCTGGTGCTGGCCGTCACCGGCATTGATGACAGCGCCAGATACTTTTTGTGCCAGAAGTTCGGCAGCACCGGAAGCATGATGACGAACAACCAGAATATCAGGGTGCATGGCGTTCAAGGTCATGGCGGTATCGAGCAGGGTTTCACCCTTGGAGACCGATGATCCCTTGACTGACATGTTCATCACATCAGCGCTCAGCCGCTTGCCGGCCAGCTCAAATGAACTCTGGGTACGGGTTGAGGCTTCAAAAAACAGGTTGATGTGAGTGCGCCCGCGCAGAATTGACTGTTTCTTTTCAGTCTGTCGGTTCAACTCGACATAATTGTCGGCCAGATCAAGCAGTGCGGTGATTTCAAGCGGTGAAATATCTTCAATAGCCAGCAAATGTCGCCCGGCGAGGATTTGTTTGGGGTGTTTTTCAATATCAGACATTAAAACGTGTCTATAGTCCGGTTTCAGTAAGGCTGCAACGGAAAAACCGGTTTATTCCACTGCCAATAGAGAAATAATGATCGGCAGGGTAATAGCCGAAGCAATTATCTGAACGGTTATAATGTTGGCCATCAGTGCCGAATTGCCGCCCAGCCTGCGGGCAAAAATATAAGAAACAGCGGCTGTTGGTACGGCACCGGCGATAATGGTTATGGTTCTCGGCAGGCCGGTCACATCATAAATCATGCACCAGCCGGCCATGATCAGCGGCAGGATAAGCAATTTGGCGACCACGGCATAAAGTACCGGGCGATACTCCTTGGCCATGGTTGTAAAGCGCAAACCGGCACCAACACTCATCAAGGCAATGCCAAGCGCTCCGGCACTGGCAAGGTCAAGGCTGTCGGCAACGGGTTTGGGGAGTTTTAATCCTGAGAAATTTATCAGTGCGCCAGTGATGATTGCCAGAATAAACGGGTTGGTTATCAAATCGCGGGCAATTTTAAGCACTGAAGGGCGTTTGTCTGACAGATAGGCACTCATGAAGATGATGGTTGAAGCATTTGAAAGCGGTGCGATCGAGGCTGCAGCAATTGCGCCAAGAGCCAGCCCCTTGTGACCAAACAGCATCGGCATGATGGCAAGGCCGATAAAAGTATGCCAGCGGCCTGTTGCCTGAAAAACCGAGGTGTAGGATGGGCGGTCAGTATGTAAAAGGGCTGATAGTGGTTTGGCAAAAAGGGCTGTAAAAACCTGCATGCTCAACATGCCCGAAACCATTACCGCCGCCATTGAAAATACTGGCAGACCTGAAAGATCAGCTTTTGCCAGAGACATCATCATCAGTACCGGGAACATTACATAAAATGACAGCTGATCAACCCCGCTCCAGTGTTCATCACGAACAAGGCCGACTGTTTTAAGAAGTTTGCCAAGCGCAATGGTAAGGAACAAGGGCAGTAATGTATAAAAAGCCCAGCCCATCAGATGCCACCAAGGAATGTTTTTGTTATCCAGATCATCAAGGGGATGGTAGCAAAGGACAAAACGGTCTGGATGGTTGAAGTGGCTGCATATAGCTGAGTATCACCGCCCATCTTGCGGGCAAGTATATAACCATTCATGGCAGTGGGAACTGCAGCGCAGATAATCAGAACTGTGAGTTGAAGCCCGCTTACACCAAGCGCAATGGCATAACCACCCATCAATAGCGGCATCAGGAATAATTTGTTGACAACACCAAAGACCACAAAACCGGAACTTCTTGTTGCGGCCTTGAAACTCAAGCCTGCACCAAGTGCCAGCAGACTGGCGGCAAGGGCGCCGCGACCCATGAGATCCATATAGGTCATTAGCGGGTCCCAGACAGGTATTTTGAGCAGATTGATGGATAGCCCGGCGACACATGCCAGAACAATCGGATTTGTAGCAACGGCCCTGGCAATAGCAGACAGGGGCTGGTGTGTGTCTAAGCTGTAGGCTGCAAGTACCAGAATATTTACCGTATTGAGCACCGGGACCAGAACCGCCATTGCCACAGCTACAATCGCACCACCTTCTGCCCCGTAAAGTTTAAGTACAATCGCCATGGCAATAAATCCGTGCCAGCGTGACGAGGTCTGGAAAATTGAAGTAAACTGGGGGCCGTGCATTGAAATGGCTGATCTTAAAAATGGTCGCAATATCAGCAGGATTATCATCAAGGTGGCAGCACCTGAAACCAGACTGATTGACAGTTTTCCAAGCTCAAGGGATTGCATATCAGCCTTGATCAGGGTTTGGGTCAGTAATGCAGGAAAGAAAAGCCAAAAACATATCTCTTCCAGCACCTGCCAGCGATCAGCGGCAATAAACCCGGATTTGCGCAAGGCAAAACCTGTTACGATCAGGGCAAAGATCGGAATAACGCTTTCAAATACGGCAATCATGAAGTCTGGCTTTTGATAACAGAAAGGCGGTCAAGCGCACCTTGCAGAATATAGGTGGCAGCCATTTTATCAATGACCCTGGCGCGGGCAGCGCGTGAAGAATCAGCTTCCAGCAATACCCGCTCAACTGCAGCGCTGGACATGCGTTCATCCTGAAAGAGAAAGGGCAGGGAAGTCTTTTGCTGCATATTGCGGACAAAGGCTCTGGTTGATTGCACACGCGGGCCTTCCGAGCCGTCCATATTGACGGGCAATCCGATGATAAAGGCTATGCAGCCATGCTCATTTGCCAATTCAACCAGCCGCATGGCATCAGCTGTAAATTTCTTTCGCCTGATGGTTTCAACCCCGCTTGCCACCTGCTGCATGGAATCAGAAAGGGCAACGCCAATGGTTTTGGAACCAAGGTCAAGACCAAGCAGCCTGTCACCTGGTTTCAAATTGCGGCTCAGGGTTTCAAAATCAATGGTATTTGATGTATCAGTCATTTGCCTACCTTTAATGCATTGGCCGGTATGTGCAATAGATATTGCAGCGCTTAATTACCAGTGCTATCAAGCAATCTGATTTCCCTTCAATTTACCAAATAAAGAGACGGCGAATGTCTGTTGATCAGAAAACTGTCAAAAAGATTGCACATCTGGCCCGGATAAGGGTTGATGATGAAGATGTGCCACGCTTGCGCGATGAGCTTAATTCGATTCTCAAATGGGTTGAAATGCTCTCAGAGGTTGATACTGACAATGTCGAGCCAATGACCTCAGCGGTGCAAACCTCGATGAAAAAGCGCCCTGATGTGGTAACGCTTGGCGGACATCCTGAACTAATCGTAGCAAATGCACCGGCCAGTGAAGATAATTTCTTCATGGTTCCAAAAGTTGTGGAATAGGGCTTATCAAAGTGACTGAACTGACAAACAAGAAGATTTCTGAAATTCGCGATGGCCTTAAAGCCAAAGAATTCAGCGCGGTTGAACTGACCAGTGCCTATATTGAAGAAATTGAAAAGGCCGAACCGCTTAATGCCTATGTATTCAAGACACCGCAACAGGCTATGGAAATGGCAAAGGCCAGTGATCAGCGCATAGCCAAAGGCGAGGCCGGACCGCTGGAAGGTGTGCCGCTTGGCATCAAGGATCTTTATGCCACCAGGGGAGTGCATACCCAGGCGTGCAGCCATATTCTTGATGGTTTCAAGCCTGAATATGAATCACATGTAACCTCCAACCTGTTCGGGGATGGAGCGGTGATGCTGGGCAAACTGAATATGGATGAGTTTGCCATGGGTTCATCCAATGAATCTTCCTATTATGGCAATGTTGTCAATCCGTGGCGGCGCAGCGGTTCCAGTGATGATCTGGTGCCGGGTGGATCATCTGGTGGATCAGCCGCAGCGGTTGCAGCCCATATTTGCGCCGGAGCCACAGCAACTGATACTGGCGGTTCAATTCGCCAGCCTGCCGCCTTTACCGGAACAGTAGGCATCAAGCCGACTTATGGAAGGGTATCACGCTGGGGTATTGTAGCATTTGCCTCATCGCTTGATCAGGCCGGACCGATCACCCGTGATGTGCGCGATGCAGCAATCATGCTTGGCTCCATGGCCGGGCATGATCCGATGGATACAACCTGCGTAGATGCGCCGGTGCCAGATTATGAAGCAGCACTAACCGGCGATATTGACGGGCTTCGGGTAGGAATTCCCAAGGAATACCATATGGATGGCATGTCCGGTGAAATTGAAGCCTTGTGGGATCAGGGCAAGGAGTGGCTGAAATCGCGCGGTGCAAAAATTGTTGACGTATCATTGCCACATACCAAATATGCGCTGCCGGCCTATTATATTGTGGCCCCGGCTGAGGCATCATCCAATCTGGCCCGATATGACGGGGTTCGCTATGGTTTGCGGGTCAATGGCAGCGATATTGCCGAAATGTATGAAAACACCCGGGCGGAAGGTTTTGGTGATGAAGTCAAGCGCCGGATCATGATTGGTACTTATGTGCTGTCAGCGGGTTATTATGATGCCTATTATGCCAAGGCGCAAAAGGTTCGCAGTCTGATCAAGAATGATTTTGATGAAGCCTTCAAAGATGTTGATGTTATTCTAACTCCAACGACGCCAAGTGCGGCTTTTGCTCCAGGTGAAATAACTGATCCGGTTGAAATGTATCTGAACGACATTTTCACCGTTACCCTGAATATGGCCGGATTGCCGGGAATTTCAATTCCGGCAGCGCTGGATGCAAAGGGGCTGCCACTGGCCTTGCAGTTGATCGGCAAGCCGTTTGATGAAGAAACCCTGCTTAAAACCGCACATGTGATGGAACTAGAAGCCGGGTTTACCGCCAGACCTGAACGCTGGTGGTAAGGTTTGATGGCGGGGCTGTTTTACAGAATATTGTTTGGCGGTCTCATGGCTTGCGCCGGTTTGCTGGCGATGATTTTGGGGATTGTTCTGTATCGCAAATGGTGGCTTGCCGACATATCCTTTAGCCAACTTGGCGGTGAGGGCAGGGTAATCATATTTATGGGATTGCTGACAGTCGCCTGTCTGGTTTTGGCCGGGTTTATCCGGCATGCTGGCAGGAAAAACAGCTGAAAAACTATGTTGATACTAACTGTCTGTGCCGGTTTGTTCTGAGCAGATTTTCTTTAGATTGGCAAACTCTATTGCCGAGAGGATTTTGCGGGTTTGTGTTGCTGGCAATGGCTTAAACTTCTTGATGCGGTCCTCGGTAACAGGGTGAGTGGACAGAAAATCAATAATCTTGCCGGTAGTGCCCTCAATATGTTTGCCCTGAAGTCTTTTCACCTTTTCAAAAAAACTGCGCATTCCACCAGGATCAATTTTGGCCTTGACAAGGGTGCTCAAGGCAAAGTCATCAGCTTGTATTTCAGCTGATCGTGTGTATCTAAGCAATGCTGTCAATCCGGCAATCGTTCCCAGTGTGTTGGTGTCAGTACCGCCTGCAAGGATCGATAATACTATTTGCAAACCGGCCAGACGCACCATGCCGGCTTCGGGATGCAAATAGGTTACATGGCCCATCTCATGGGCAACAACCCCGGCAATTTCCTCCGGGCTTTGTGCCAATTCTACCAGCTTGCTGGTAAGTACAATACGGCCATCAGGCAAAGCAAAGGCATTTAGCATGTTTTTGTCAAATACCCTGATGGTGAAATCGGGCGGATAGTCAGTTCCAGATGCCACCCGGCTTGCCAGTCGCAGCAAGGCTTTTTTCCCGGCAGGAGAATTACATTCACGTGCCTTGCCAAGAATGGACTGTTCGGCAGTCTCGGCCAGTCTGACCCGCCATGAAGCTGGAAGTTTTTTTGCAATTTTGCCCGGCGCATAATTCAACACACCATATGCAGTAACAATCAGCAAAATCAGGGTTGCAGCAATTATTCCGGTTATCCTGATAAATCTGGAACTGTTAAAGTCGCCACCAAACTTTGGGTTTTGCAGGATTATTGCATCCAATACCGGGCCGGCAGGGATTATCATTCGGGCACCTTGCCTGTTGCGATGTTTTAACCGCAAGCCATCCGGGCCGGGTTTGCGTTCAACCGGCTGAATATCCTTATATTCCCATGTTTGCGAACGACCCAGATGGGTGATAACCAGACCGTCACGACTAACCACAACAGTTACCTCATGTGCAGAAGCTGTCTGCCCGTCAAAAAGTCTGGCCTGGGTTCTGTGGGACAAGTTGTTAAATGCCATCTAGATCAAATGCGTCCAATAATCCTTCACCGCGTTTGTCAATCGGGGCGGTGGATTGCTGAATGGCTGCAATATCTACCCAGCCATCAACTTCAAGTCGGTCACACATATAGCGGAAAATGCGCTGCACAGTATATGGAGTGGCTATGCCAAATGTTAATATAATCAATAATATGTTACCCAGCCATAGCCATATTAGACTGGGTGCTGTGCTGTTGAGGCGGAAACTGGCGGTTTCAAATCTGGTATAGCTGGCAAATTGTGCCATCTCGAAAGCTGAATAAAAAGCCCAGATAACACCATAAGTGACTATTACAAGAAAAAGCCCGCCATATATAATTGCAACAAGTAATGCTACCTGGCTTCCTTCGGCATTTTCCAGATCCTTGAGATCGCCCTGAAAAATTTCGCCGCTTGCCAGCCCGGATGAGGCAAAGATGGCTATAAAAACAATAATCGCTATCAAGGTGCCAAACCAACAGGCAGCATAACGGGTATATAGCGGGCTGGAACTGCCGGAAAAAAGAAACGGGGTTTCACCAAATTTCATTTCACTGGTAATACGGTCCTGCAGCTTGAGGCTCATTGCCGGATTGCTCCAGCCAAAGGTAATTGCGCCAAGAAACAATTTGCCAAGATAAAGCAGTGAATAGCTCCATGAAGAGCCGGTAAGCGATCCCCTTATGCCGCGCCAGACAGTCCGTGAAAGCCGATAACGCCTTGCCCGGTAAATTGCCATGCCATAAAAAACCATCATTAGAGCGGCAAAAACCATCTGCACGATAACTGCTATCTCCTCATTGCCACTGGCCTGCAACCAGCCAACCAGAATGATGAATGGCAGGAAAATTATGCCGAAAACTACCAGAAACCCCAAAAACAGCTCTTTTCCGGTGCCGGTATATTCAAGAAAATCACCATTGATGGAGATACATGACCAGACATGGCGGCGCGTATTGGTCTTGGCCCAGAAGCGGTAGAAACCTAATGTAAGAATATTAAACAGGGCATTTTTAAGTGACAGCCTCAGCAGACCGGGGCGTTCAACATATTGAATATTAATGGTTTCTCCACCTGTTGCCGTGGAGCGTGGCATTTGAGGAACCGAACCTCTTTGCCCGAAAGAAAATGACATTTGCTACCTGTAAATTCAAGAATCAGCCAATTGTTAATTACAGTTTAGTATCCTACAGATTGCAGTTAATCAACCAGTGGTGATTGTTGCCTATTGGCAACAGGTGATACTTTTTTACATCAACGTCTTGAGATTAAGGCAATCGTTCTTTTTTCTGCCCAAAATTCATCCGACTATCGTGGTTTATGACATACAGGGTTGTAGCCAGTCGCATGATGCGATCAGTTGTAATTCTTGTCGCTGTCAGTGTTAAACAGATTATTTTAAGTGCTTGAATGCCTGAAGGAAAAGCGTAATTGTCCAACGCGCTCACTAACAAAACCAACTCTGGGAACTTGCTGGCACTTTCATGTCTGATGATGGCCAGCCTTGGCATGCCGCAAGGTGCACTTGCTGGCAGTGACAATGAACCCAGAGCCGGGTTCTTTAATATTTTGCCCGGCAGATCAGAGCTGAAACTTCCCAATCTTGGGGATATTTCACTTTGGAAAAGTGATATGCAAAAGGCCAAACAGGCTTATTTGAAGCATGATTTTGGCAAGGCCCGCAAATATTTACTCAAAGCCAAGAAAAATGGCAATTTTCTGGCTGGCTGGTATTTGGGGCACATTTATCGACTGGGGCTTGGGGTCAAGGTAGATCCGGTCAAGGCTTTCAAATATTACCGGGAAGTTGCGATTGAGTATTCAGATGCTGAAGAAAACAACCGCGTATATAAAATCACCCTTGATTCACTGGTACGGGTGGCAATGGGTTACAAGAACGGCATTGCCAAACAGGTTAAACGCGATCCGCAAAGGGCTATGCGGTTATTAAGGAAAGCTGCAAATCGTGGCCATCCAGCTGGCCAGTATGAACTTGGTATGCTGTATATTGAAGGTGTTGGCACCAAAAAGAATCCCCGTGAAGGCTTGCGCTGGATATTGCAGGCAGCACGCAAGCATTATCCTCCAGCATTGGCCAGGATTGGTGATTTTTACTGGAATGGCAAACTTCTCAAAAAGAGCCGAAAACATTCAGCCATGATGTATATAATCGCATCGCGCGTTGCCAGTGAAGTTTCATATCCATATGTGTTCGACCGGCTGGATGAGATAGCCGCACAAATGTCCGAGAAAAACTTTGCCAAGGGCGAAGACATGGCAGAACGCTGGCTCAGGCGTTATCCGCCTCGCTGACGGTTACCACCAAGGGCACATGATCAGATGGTTTTGTCCAGCCGCGCACATGCTTGTCTATCCGGCATTCCTCCAGCCGGTCAACAGCTTGCGGTGACAGCAGGGCATGATCAATTCTGATACCGTTATCGCGCTTCCAGGCACCTGCCTGATAGTCCCAGAAAGTATAGATTCCGGCGTCTGTATTCACAGCTCTTAAAGCATCAGTCAGACCCAGATTCAACAAGCTGCGAAATCTGGCTCGTGATTGCGGCAGTGCAAGTGCATCATTCACCCACAATTCAGGGCGTTTTGCATCTTGTGATTGCGGGATGACATTATAATCCCCAGCCAGTACCAGCGGTTCTTCCAGTTTCAGCAATTGTTTTGCATGCGCTATCAACCGGTCCATCCATGCCAGTTTATATGAGTATTTGGGGGAATCCACCGGATTGCCATTAGGCAGATAAATAGAGGCTACACGGATAATTGTATCATCCAGTTGAACCACTGCTTCAAGATAGCGGGACTGCTCATCACTGTCATCGCCGGGCAGACCATAACTGACTTCATCAAACGGGCGTTTTGATAATATGGCAACACCGTTGAAGGCTTTTTGCCCATGCACTGCCACATTATATCCGGCATCTTCCAGTATCTGGGTGGGAAAGCCTTCATTTACCGATTTGATTTCCTGCAGGCAGCAAATATCAGGGTTTGCTTCCTTGAGCCATTCAAGCAGAACCGGCAGACGGGCCTTGATGCCGTTAATATTCCAGGTAGCAATTTGCATGTCAGATAGAAAAGCTGGTGCCGCAACCACATGAGGCTGTGGCATTGGGGTTGTTGATCTGGAATGATGCGCCGATCAGTTCATCGGTAAAATCTATTTCAGAGCCAAGCAGATAGACTAAAGATACAGAATCGATCAATATGGTAGCTCCATCGCGTTCGATCGTGTGATCATCATCATTTATTGCCGATTCCAGGTCGAATTCATATTGAAACCCCGAACAGCCACCGCCGGAAACAGAAACCCGCAAGGCTTTTTTATCTGGATTGCCGGCAATAATTTCTTTAATTCGTTCCGCTGCATTGGCGGTCATTGTAATGTCTGCATTCATTTGGTTACATCCTGATATGGTTATTACCTATTTCGGTGGACCAGCAGGCAATGTCAAGACACAGGAATTTATAGATTATGCCCGAACAGGCCATTTTTGCTCAAAAGCCTGAAAACAGCAGGGGGCGGTTTCACGGACCAGCCGGATCAAGACTGCGTTCACCATTTCAGCATGACCGCGACCGGATCATCCATTCCAGTGCTTTCAGGCGGTTGAAACACAAGACCCAGGTTTTTGTGTTTCATGAGGGGGACCACTTTCGCACCAGACTTACCCACTCACTGGAAGTGGCACAGGTTGCCCGCACTCTGGCGCGGTTTATGGGACTGAACGAGGATCTGACCGAGGCATTGGCGCTGGCGCATGATCTTGGACATACTCCATTTGGACATGCTGGCGAAAGGGCGCTTGATGAGTGTATGGCTGCCTATGGCGGTTTTGATCACAATGCCCAGGCTTTGCGGATTGTTACCAGGCTGGAGAAATCCTATGCCGAATTTGACGGGCTTGATCTGACATGGGAGACACTGGAAGGGCTGGTCAAGCATAATGGACCATTGATGGATGATGAGGGCAGGTTGACTACGCGCTATATCAAAAAGGGAATTCCGGCAGCCATTACCGGCTTTGCCCATTCATTTGAACTTGAATTATCCACATATGCTTCCGGTGAAGCCCAGATTGCCGCAATTTCGGACGATATTGCCTATAATGCCCATGATATTGATGATGGTCTGCGAGCCAGACTGTTTGATGTGATTGATCTGGGTGATGATCCGCTTGCCGGTGAGGCATTATCGCAAAGTCTTGCCAGATGGCCAAAGCTTGAGCGACCAAGGCTTATCCATGAAACCGTGCGCGGGGTCATGACGGCAATGGTTGATGATGTAATTTCTGAAACTGCAAAACGGCTGAAACAGCTTGATCCTGGATCACCGGGTGATATTCGTCATGCAGACCGGAAAGTAGTGGATTTTTCTGCACAAATGCACGAGAAAAACAAAAAACTGCAATCCTTCCTGTCCAGCCAGATGTATAATCATGAAAAGGTGCTGACCATCATGAACCGGGCTGGCAGGGTGGTAAAGGATTTGTTTGATACCTATATGAACGATCCGCGCTTATTACCTGAGGAATGGCAGATTGATGAGGTAATCGGTGATGAAGACAAAAAAGCCCGGCTGGTTTGTGATTTTATTGCCGGGATGACTGATCGATATGCTATGGACCAGCACAAGCGTTTGTTTGACCTCGACCCGCTTTTCCGCTAAATCCGCCTGACTTTAGAACAATCATAAAATAACTGGATACCGGCGATGAATCTTTTCACGCATTTCAAGGCAGTTTTACTTACAATATTGGACGATCTTGTAACAAAGGGTCAATTGCCCGAGAATATCGACTTTACCCCGATTGTGGTTGAACCGCCGCGTGACCGCTCACATGGCGACATTACTACCAATGCGGCCATGGTGCTGGCCAAACCGGCACGCCGTAATCCGCGAGAAATTGCGGCAATCATTGCTGCAAGGCTTGAAGCTGACAATGATATTGGCAGTGTTGAAATTGCCGGTCCCGGATTTATCAATATGCGGTTGCAATCAGGATTCTGGATGAAGGTTCTGTATTCGGTCATGCAAAAGGGTGAGGATTTTGGCAAATCTTCCATTGGGCAGGGGCAAAAGGTGAATGTGGAATATGTATCTGCCAACCCGACCGGTCCTTTGCATGTCGGCCATTGTCGCGGGGCTGTAGTTGGTGATGCACTGGCCAATCTGCTGGCTGATGCCGGGTTTGATGTAGTGCGTGAATATTATATCAATGATGCCGGTGCCCAGATTGATGTTCTGGCCCGTTCAGCCTTTCTTCGCTACAGGCAGGCAATGGGTGAGGATATAGGAACCATTGGTGAGGGGCTTTATCCCGGTTCATATCTGATACCGGTTGGCAAGGCTCTGGCTGATGAATATGGCGCGCGGCTCAAGGAAATGCCGGAAGATGAATGGTTGCCACTGGTTCGTGAAAAATCCATGGCAATGATGATGGATATGATACGCGATGATCTGGCAGCACTGAATATTCATCACGAGGTTTTCTTTTCAGAAAAATCCCTGCATGAAGGCGGCGGCATTGAAGAATCTGTAGCTGCACTTGAGGAAATGGGACTGGTTTATGAAGGCCGCTTGCCTCCACCCAAGGGGCAATTGCCCGATGATTGGGAAGATCGCGAACAGACCCTGTTCAGGTCAACCGATTTTGGCGATGATGTTGACCGCGCACTTAAAAAGTCAGATGGCAGCTATACCTATTTTGCAGCTGATGTTGCCTATACAAAAGACAAGATTGACCGCGGTTTTGACCAGCTTATCTATATTCTGGGAGCTGATCACGGCGGCTATGTGAAAAGGCTGAAAGCACTGGCAAAGGCATTTTCCGGTGGTGATGCCGAACTGACTGTATTGTTATGTCAGCTGGTGAACCTGATGCGAGGTGGAAAACCGGTCAAGATGTCAAAAAGGGCAGGGGATTTTGTAACCTTGCGCGATGTGGTGGATGAGGTTGGACCTGATGTTGTCCGGTTCATGATGTTGTATCGTAAAAGCGAGGCACCGCTTGATTTTGACTTTGACAAGGTTACCGAACAATCACGCGATAACCCGGTGTTTTATGTGCAATATGCCCATGCGCGCATCAGCTCGGTGTTCAAAAAGGCTGCTATCGAGCTGAAAAGTCCAGAAAATTATAAAAATGTTTCAATCGATGATCTGGCAGTGCTGACCGACAGTGCCGAGATGAAACTTATTCAGAAAATGGCAGAATATCCACGAATTATTGAGTCGGCAGCCCAGGCACATGAGCCGCATAGGGTGGCTTTTTACCTGTATGAACTTGCCGCAGACTTCCACAGCCTGTGGAATAAGGGCAAAGAAACGCCAAATTTAAGATTTATTATTAATGATTCAGTAGATATTACTTATGCACGTCTCGCTTTACTGCATTCGATTCGATATATTCTGGCCAGTGGCCTGCGAATTCTGGGGGTGAGGCCAGTTGAAGAAATGTAAAGGCGGAATTACAGTATATGGCTGACAATTCAAGCAATAATCCAGGTGGCCGAAGAAACTGGCGCGACAGGATCGGCGTCAAAAAAGGAATACCAAGGCTGTCTGACGAGTTTGCACGCAAGCGCGACCCGGCTCTGGATGCAGGCAGGAAACCGCCTGTTACCCAGGCAAAGCCTGCGCAACCGGCGGCAACAGCCCATCGTGAGCGCCCAGCTCCGGCACCGGCACCGACGGCAGCAGCGCCAAGGGCGCCGATAAAGCCTGTTGCCAAGCCGGCACCAATGGCTCCTCGCCGTGCAGTTGAACATCCAGCACCAGCAGCGCCAAGACCTCATGCGCCAACAAGGCCGCAGGCACCAGCCAGCCAGCCATCGGGCAGCAAGCCAGATGCGTTTGGTGAAAGGCTCCGCGCCCAGCGGGCAGCAGCAGAAGAACTGGCAAACAGAAGAGCTGCCGAGACCCGACAAAGACTTACAAGCATGGCAGGTCAGCCTGCTAGTGACGGGCCAAGATTCTCGTTTTCTCCATCTGAAATTGAAGCAGCCGAACGCGAAAAGAGGCGTGTTGAAAACCAGCACACTCAAGAAGCAAGTGAACCAAAAGCCGAAGCCGCACCGCAAGCACAACCGGCACCGCCGCCGCGTCCTGCAAGGCGTCCACCGCTTTCAGGGATTTCCGGTGCACCCCGGCCATATCAGCCAAGTGATACTTACAGAAAATCATATGGCTATCAGGAATATGACCGGCCAGCCTCCAGTGTGCAGCCACCGGCTGATGATTTTGACAGGCCACCGGCACCGCCGCCGCAGCGGCCTGCATATGTTCCACCAGCTGAAAGGCCAGGATATCGCAGCCCGCATTCACGCGAACTTGAGCAGATCGGTGCTGGTGATGATGAATTGTTTGATGATAATCGTTCCGGCTTGCAAACCAGACCACGCCGTGCCAGTCAGGAAGACTATTCAGCTGCCTATCGCGATTATGATGATGCGTTTGAAATGGAAGAACCCACCCGCAAAAGCGGTGTGTGGATATTCCTTTTATTATTGATAATTGTATTGGCAGCAGCAGGTGCCGGATCATACTGGTATGTGCAAAACAGCATCAAGAACGGGGTCAAGACCGGCGGCAAGGTCCCAACCCTGACGGCACCGCAAGAACCTGCCAAGGTAACCCCAAGGGTTGACCCGCAACCGGGAACATCAGGTCCGGTCAAACGCAAGAAAATCTATGACCGCATATTGGGTGATCAGACGCTTGAGCCTGAAAGGATTGTACCGACGGAAGAAAAACCGGCTTTGCCCCCGGTAGTAACGCCAGTACAGCCTTCATCTCCTGAAACTGTTCCAGGTGTGCAACCACTACCATTACCGTTGCCACCGCCCCCAACCTTGCCGGGACAGCAGGGCGCTGCACCGTCAACAGGAAACAAGGTTGCCAGAACACAGATCGGATCACCGCCTGGACAGGTGATCAGCCAGACATCGGCGCCCCCTGCAACTCAGGTTCTAACAACAACAAATCAAAATACAGGGGGCTCACAAGCCCCCTTACCTTTGCCCGGAGTTGAAACACCTGCAATATCGACCTCGACCGCAGCTCCTGTTGCTCAAGTCCCATTGCCCAAGGCCAAACCGCGTTCGGTTATTGCCAGTGCACAGCGCGCAGCAGAGAGAAAGAGACTTGCAGCTTTAAGTCGCAGCTCATCTGCTCAACAGCCGACTGTTCCGGTGGCTCCCATAGCCAGAGCACCTATTACCGGTTCAGGTCCGGTACAGCTTGCACCGGGACGGGCGGTGCAGGGCGGCAATAATTTCAGCGCTGTCAGACCGATACAGCCACCAGTGGCGCCTTTGCCGCGCACTGTATCACCACCGGTTGCAAGTTTGCCAGCTGCACCACGGGCAACAACACCGCAAGCAAGCGGCCAGAATTATGTAATCCAGTTTGCATCATTCAGGAACCGCGATCAGGCAGTTGCCGAATCCAGACGATTATTGTCAAGGCACGGTCGGTTATTGAGCGGTCTGCGCGAACAGATTGTTGAACGCGATCTTGGCGATGCCGGAAAGTTTTATATTTTGCGGATGGGAAGCATTCCTTCGCGTGCCAGAGCCGCGCAATTGTGCAACTCGCTGATTGCATCTGGTGAAAAAGATTGCCTTGCACGCAAACAGTAAGCCGTTCACACTTTACCCGGTAAATTGCTGATTCGCATCAGATTGGGGAACAGATGGCTATTGGCGCATTTATAAGTGGTTGTGCGGGCACGCAATTATCCGGGGATGAAGAAAGCTTCCTGCGAGATGCCAATCCGTGGGGATTGATTCTTTTTGCCCGCAATATTGATGATCCTGAGCAGGTTTTGCGGCTCACCAGCAGGTTTCGCGAAATTACCGGGCGTGATGATGCGCCGGTCCTGATCGATCAGGAAGGTGGCAGGGTGCAAAGAATGCGGCCACCCCACTGGAGCGAATATCCCGCGGCTCGAAAGTACAGTGAACTTTATGATCGTTTTCCGGTTCAGGCATTGAAACTGGTCCGCCTGTTTTCGCGAATGATGGCTGATGATCTTGAGCGTGTTGGAATCAATGTTGACTGCCTGCCGGTGCTTGATGTTCCACATCCGGGATCGCACGAGATTATTGGTGACCGGGCCTATGGTGTTACCCCGGAACGGGTTTCTATCCTGTCAAGATCGGCAGTAGCGGGCCTGATGGATGGGGGGGTGCTGGGTGTAATCAAGCATATTCCAGGACATGGTCGCGCCTTGAGTGACAGTCACAAGGAATTACCGGTGGTTGATACCGGGCTTGATGAGCTGAGTTTTTGTGATTTTGTTCCCTTTGCCGCTCTGGCCGATATTCCAATGGCAATGACGGCACATGTGGTTTATTCGCAACTTGACCCGGATAATCCGGCCACCATGTCAAGGCTGGTTATTGAGGACCTGATTCGAACCGGAATAGGTTATGACGGGCTGTTAATGTCAGATGATTTGTCAATGCAGGCTCTTAAGGGTGATTTCAGATTGCGCGCGCAAGGCTCTATTGCGGCTGGTTGTGATGTAACGCTGCATTGCAATGGTGATATGAATGAAATGATAGCGGTTGCTGAAGGAAGTGGCCAGCTTGCCGGCAATGCTTTGCGAAGGGCTGAGGCGGCTCTTGCCTCAATTACCACAAAAACCCCGTTTGATCGCGATTATGCCATGGCTGAACTGGCATCTTTTATGGGTGGTTGCGCATAAGAGCTGGGGAAAAGTAAACTAAGCTGGAGCGAATCACTTTCAGATCGGCCTATATAGCAGTCATGACAAACAGTAAACCAGAAGAGTTGCCATGGCCTGACGGGTCAGGACCGGTGCGCCAGCAGCCTGAAAAGGCCGCCAAGGGTGCGCTGATAGTTGATGTTGCCGGCTTTGAAGGTCCGCTTGACCTGCTGCTTGATCTGGCGCGGCGGCAAAAGGTTGATCTTGCAAAAATATCGGTTCTGGCACTGGCAGAGCAATATCTTGAGTTTATCGCCCAGGCCCGGCGTATGCGCATGGAGGTAGCGGCTGATTATCTGGTGATGGCAGCATGGCTGGCTTATCTGAAATCACGTTTGCTGGTGCCGCAAGAAGATGATGATGAGGAAATGCCGGCAGAAGAACTGGCCGCTTTGCTGGCTTTTCAGTTGCAGAGGCTTAATGCCATGCGTGAGGCTGGCGCCCAGCTAATGGCCCGCAACCAGCTTGGCAGGGATGTTTTTGCTCGCGGGGCGCCCGAACCGCTTATTGTCGAGACTAAATCAGAATATAGTGACAATCTGGTTGATCTGCTGCAGGCCTATGCGCACCGCAGAGAACAGGAAATTGCCCATAATGATTACTTCATAGCAAAATTGCCGGTCTGGTCGATCAAGCAGGCGCGTGAAACCTTGGAAATGCTGATAGGCAAAATGGATGACTGGGGCCGAATGGATCAGTGGCTGATGGATTATATGAGCGATCCGGGCGAGCGCCGTTCAGTAGTTGCATCATCATTTTCAGCCAGTCTGGAACTGGCGCGCGAAGGTGTGATTGAACTGCGACAGGATGATTTGTTCAAGCCGATTTTCATGCGCAGATCACAAAATACAATCCAGGCTGTGGCCGGGTAGGGGGAAGATATGGCAAAAACCAGTGCGGTTTCCAGTAATCTGGCAGAAATTGACTATAATATTGCTAATGCACCAGATGAGATTGCCCAGGCAATTTCCAATGTAACCATGCACCCGGGAACTGATCGGGCTTATCATTTGCGGGTTGCCGAGGCATTGCTGTTTGCATCTGCTGAGCCTTTGGGGCCGGAAGATATAGCCCAGTGCCTGCCAGATGGTACTGATATTGAAGCAATAATTGAAGAAATTGCTGCAAATTATGCTGATCGCGGGGTTAATCTGGTTTGTGTAAACAACAAATGGACATTCAGAACGGCTGATGATCTAAGCTTCCTGTTGCGGCGTGAAGCGGTTGAACAAAAGAAACTGTCAAAAGCTGCTTTGGAAACCTTGTCGATCATTGCCTATCATCAACCAGCTACCAGAGCAGAAATTGAAGAAATTCGTGGTGTGTCGGTTTCAAGGGGAACCATTGATATTCTGCTGAATATTGGCTGGATCAGACTTAAAGGCCGCCGCCGGGTTCCCGGAAAACCGGTCACATATGGAACTACAGACAAGTTTCTTGAACATTTCGGTCTGGCGTCCATAAAGGACCTTCCCGGACTTGAGGAACTTAAAGGTGCCGGTCTGCTGTCATCAAGAGTGCCTTCTGACTTTTCCATTCCCTTGCCTGATGATGGCGATCTGCTGGGACCGGATGAATTGCCGTTTGAAGAAGAAGACGAAGCCGAAGAGCCGCTGGAAATGTATTTGCCTGATTATCTGGAACCAAAAAGAAAATAGCCAGAATATCCAATATTAAATCAGCATGGCAAAAAGCTGTTGAATATCTGCAAAAACCTGATAATCAACACCAGATTGTACCTGCCTATTGATATTCGCCAATGACAGCACACATACACATATTAAGTAAAAGGTTGAATTGCTGTTCGTGATTGTTGCAGCAGCGATTGGTTTCTGCAATAGTGCAGCCAAATCTGATCCCGGTGGGGGATCGTTCATTATTGTTTCTTAAGGGAGTTTAGTAATATGGGTGCGTTTTCGATTTGGCACTGGCTGATCGTTCTGGTCGTTGTACTGGTACTGTTTGGCGGCAGTGGCAAAATCTCCAGCCTGATGGGTGATGTTGCCAAGGGCATCAAGAGTTTCAAAAAGGGCATGAAAGAAGAGCCTGAAGAAGAAGAAGTTGCTGCCGGTGCCGTCAAGACTATTGAGCATGAAGCGGAAGAAGCTGCTTCAACAGTTGCTTCCAAGGCAAAAGAAAAAGCTTAAACCAGTTATTTTTAAGGGATATCTCCCAACATGTTTGATTTTGGCATTGGCTCAACCGAACTGATGTTGATCGCAATGGTTGCGCTCATTGTGGTAGGTCCCAAAGACCTGCCAAAATTGCTGCGCACGCTTGGCAAATATGTTGGTAAAATCAAAGCCATGGCCCGCGAGTTTCAGGACCATATTGAGGACGCTGCCAAGGAAACAGGGGTCAGTGATCTCAAAGACGAGCTTGGCAAGGCTACCGATTTTGATTTTGATGAGGATTTCAAATCGCATGAGGAAGATCTTGCCAAGATTTTCCAGGATTCTACCCTTGATCCCACAGAAAAAGCTGATGATGAAATAGAAAAGAAACCGGTTAAAAAGCAACCGGCCAAAAAAGCGGCCAGCAAGAAAGCCGCAGCTGGCAAAAAAGCTACGGCAAAGAAACCGGCCAAAAAGACGGCTGCGAAAAAACCTGCCAAAAAAACAGCAAAGAAGGACAAAAGCTGAGCGATTGCGGTATAGAAAATGACAGATAAAGAAATTGACGATACCCAGGCTCCACTTATTGAGCATCTGACGGAACTGCGCACCCGACTGATATATTCATCCGTTGGTTTTATCATTGCCTTTATTTTTTGCTTTGCCTTTGCCAATCCGATTTTCAATGCACTGCTGCTGCCATATAGATGGGCAGTTGGTGACAGCCAGGATTTGCAGCTGATTTTTACCGCTCCGCAGGAGTTTTTCTTCACGCAGTTGAAGATCGGGATGTTTGGCGGTTTGTTTGTGGCTTTCCCGGTTATTGCCTCGCAGATATATAAATTTGTGGCTCCAGGCCTTTACAAGAATGAAAAAGATGCTTTCAGACCTTACCTGATTGCAACACCGTTTTTGTTTCTGGCAGGGGCGGCACTGGTGTTTTTCCTGATCATGCCGGTGGCAATGAGGTTTTTCCTCTCATTTCAGCAAACTGGCGAAAATGGCAAGGCGGCAATTGAATTGCTGCCCCGGGTCAGTGAGTATCTTTCACTGGTCATGACCCTGATTCTGGCATTTGGCATTTGTTTTCAAATGCCGGTGGTGCTCACCCTTTTGGGACAAATCGGGGTGGTGTCTTCAGATGGCCTGCGCAGCAAGCGCAAATATGCGATTGTGGGTGTGGTGGCTCTGGCGGCCATATTTACCCCGCCAGACCCGTTCTCACAGCTTGGATTGGCCATACCGCTGATTGGTCTGTATGAACTGGCTATCATATCAGTTTCGCGCAAGGAAAAGGCCCGCAAGGCAGCGCTTGAAGATGATGATAATGATGATGATGACGAGTAAAGCTTAAAGGTTCATCATTTATCTGAACTAATACACTTTACCAACTGGCATGTCGGGCATATACAGGTCCACAAATAACAGTGGTAAAAGTTTTATCCTGATTGGCAATCATCAATCAGGGATGCGTATTTTTCAGATGCAGGTTTCTTGAACAGTTTCATAAAGGTGTGTGATGTTTGATCCAAAATGGATTCGCGAGAATGCGGCAGAATTTGACCGTGGCCTGGCAAGGCGCGGGGTTGAACCAATGGCTGCAATGGTCATTGCGCTTGATGATGCAAGACGTGAACATATTCAAAAGCTGCAGGATGCCCAGGCACGGCGCAATTCAATTTCAAAAGAGATTGGCAGGGCAATAGCCAATGGCCAGAATGATCTGGCAGCGCAGTTAAAAGCCGAAGTTGCCGAGATCAAGGAATTTGTGCAGACAGGTGCCGATGTTGAACGCCAGCATGACACAGCCTTGCGTGATCTGTTGGCAGGCATAGCCAATATCCCGCTTGATGAAGCACCAGACGGTGCCGGGGAAGAAGACAATGTGGAAGTTCGCCGGGTGGGTGAGGTTCCAGCATTTGATTTTGAACCAAAACAGCATTTTGAGCTAGGTGAACAGCTGGGGATGATGGATTTTGATCTGGCAGCTAAAATGTCAGGGGCAAGATTCGTGGTCAATCAGGGGCAACTGGCCCGGCTTGAACGGGCGCTTGGCCAGTTCATGCTTGATCTGCAAACTACAGAACATGGCTACAGGGAAGTAAATCCGCCACTGCTGGTGCGCGATAATGCGCTGTTTGGCACCGGGCAATTGCCGAAATTTGGTGAAGACCTGTTCGCCACTACAGATGGTCGCTGGCTGATTCCAACAGCTGAAGTGCCTTTGACCAATATGGTCAGGGAAAGCATTCTGGATGAAAGTGATTTGCCGCTTCGAATAACCGCTCTGACACCGTGTTTTCGCTCTGAAGCCGGATCGGCTGGCAAAGACACACGCGGCATGATCCGACAGCACCAGTTCTGGAAGGTGGAAATGGTGACAATCACCACACCTGAAGCAGCACGTGGTGAACTGGACCGGATGACGGGATGTGCCGAAGAGGTTCTGAAACGCCTTGGTCTGGCATATCGGGTACTGGCACTTTGTACAGGTGATATGGGCGTCAGCTCCAGACTTACTTTTGATATTGAGGTCTGGCTGCCGGGGCAGAATACCTATCGTGAAATTTCCTCATGTTCGGTTTGCGGTGATTATCAGGCAAGACGCATGTCGGCGCGCTACCGGCCCCAAGACAGCAAGAAAACCGAATTTGTTCATACGCTGAATGGTTCAGGGCTGGCGGTTGGCCGGGCACTGGTTGCGGTTATGGAGAATTACCAGAATGCAGATGGTTCAATCACCATTCCTGAAGTTTTGCTGCCCTATATGGGTGGCTTGCAGAAAATCGAGGCCAAATAATGCGCATATTGCTAACCAATGATGATGGAATTCATGCTCGCGGACTGGAAGTTCTGGAATCAATAGCCCGCAGCCTTAGTGATGATGTGTGGATTGTGGCGCCTGAAAGCGAGCAATCAGGGGCATCACGCTCACTAACCCTGTCAGAACCATTGCGTCTTCGACAGGCCGGTGATAAACGCTTTGCGGTTTCCGGTACCCCTACAGATTGCGTATTGATGGCAATATCAAAAGTATTGCCGGGCAAGCCGGATCTGGTGTTGTCAGGGGTTAATCAGGGCCAGAATATCGCCGAAGATGTGACCTATTCAGGCACCATTGCCGGGGCCATGGAAGGTTGCATGCTGGAAGTTCCCTCAATTGCGCTAAGCCAGACCTATGGCATGCTGCCTGATTCTAAAATTTCATGGGATGTGGCAAAAACCCAGGGGCCGCAAGTTGTCAAAAAGCTTTGCAATATGGATCTGGGGCCGGGTGTGTTTCTCAATGTCAATTTCCCTGACTGCAAGCCGGACGAGGTTGAGGGAATGAGTGTGACCCGTCAGGGCAAACGTGATGAAAGCATTTTCAAGCTGGATGAACGCCGCGATGGGCGAGGGGTGCCATATTTCTGGTTTGGTTTCCAGCGTTCCAAGTCCAATCCCCCAGTTGGGACTGATTTGTGGGCGGTTTACAATAACCGGATTTCGGTTACACCATTGCACCTTAACCTGACCCAAACAGATGCCATGGACACTGTTCGCACTGTGTTAAACAAAACAGAGTAAGATCAACTGCATATTGTTTATCAGACCATTTGCAAGACATGATCACCAAGCACAAGAAGATACAACTCATCATGGATTTGCGGAACAAGGGCATCCGCGATCAGGCTGTGCTGGAGGCAATTGAGCGCACTCCACGTGAGTTATTCGTGCCAAAAATGTTTGCTGACAGGGCATGGGATGATCAATCCCTTCCCATTGCCAACGGCCAGACCATATCCCAACCCTATATTGTGGCGTTGATGACCCAGTTGCTTGGGCTGAATTCGCGCTCGAAAGTTTTGGAGATCGGCACCGGGTCGGGTTATCAGGCAGCGATATTATCGCGGCTGTGTCGCCGGGTTTACACTATTGAACGGTTCCGCTCGCTGTTGCAGGAAGCCGAGGAACGTTTCAGACAGTTGAAATTGCGCAACATAACAGCAATGGTTGGTGATGGTTACAAGGGCTGGCCCCTGCAGGCACCGTTCAAACACATAATCGCTACAGCGGCAGCCCCTGAAGTACCACCAGCCTTGATAGAACAACTGGATGAGGGCGGGGTGCTGGTTATTCCGGTTGATGTGGCTCGCAATGAACAAATCATCCAGAAAATAACCCGTACAGCAGACGGATTAAAGACTGAAAACATGCTGCCGGTGCGGTTTGTTCCCATGGTCAAGGGCGTGGCGCGCGAAAATTAGGTTCTGCTGAAATTCATTGGCAAAAATTTTTGGATTTGCGAGCCAAACCAAACATGAAAAACTCTAGGCTGTAGTGACAATTTAACGAATAGGGATTCACAAACCGGTTAAAAAGTGATTCAAGACTGATTTTGGGGAAATTGGTCATGATTCGTAAACTTGATCCTGATGCACTTCGTGATGATCAGTGGCAGCGGTTGGAGTGTTTTATTCCTGGCGGGCGCAAGGGCAAGCGCGGTCCTCGCAGCAATAATCGGCTTTTCATTGATGCGCTATTATGGATGGCCCGTTCTGGCGCACGCTGGCGTGATTTGCCTGAACGGTTTGGTCCCTACCAAACTGTCAAGCGGCGCTACTATCGCTGGATTGAAAACGGGGTCATTGAAAAGATTTTCAAATCGCTGGCCAAAGAAGCCGATTTTGAATGGTTACAAATCGATGCAACCATCATCCGGGCACACAAGCACGCTGCCGGGGCGCGGCAAAAAAGGGGGGAGCTGCATCCCAGGGATTGGGTCGTTAAAAGGGCGGATACTCCACAAAACTCCACGCTGTAAGCGATGGTTTGGGCCTGCCGGTCCGCTTTGGCGCCGGCCCGGGTCAGGAAAACGACATGAAACAGGCTGTTAGCCTGATCACCGGGTTCAGCGCTGACTATGTGATAGCAGACCGCGCCTATGATGCTGACAGCCTGATGGATGCGATCCTTGAAGCGGGCGGTGAGCCCGTCATTCCACCACGCAGGCACCGAAAACATCAACACCCTTATGACAAGGAGCTGTACAAGGAACGAAATCAGGTCGAGAGACTGTTCGCAAAACTCAAGGAATTTAGAAGAATTGCAACTCGATATGACAAACTGCTGGCAAACTTCCTTGGCTTTGTAAAACTTGCTGCTGTAATCTTGTGGCTCAAATAGTTAAATTGTCACTACAGCCTAGTGCCTGACTTCATCAATTATTGATATGACCTTGTGCAGAACCGGTTTTCCTTGCGTATCTATAATCTGATCTGTCATCCGGTCTGCATGTTCATAGCCACCATATTGCATAAGCATTTTGGCCTTGGTGATCATTTCATCCTGACTCATGGCTGATTCCGGGTCGCCCTTTGCATTGTCAACCTGATGGGTAATCACTGATCCATCCTGCAATGTAACTTTAAGCCTTGCGCCCCAGTTCACGGGATAATCCAGTTCCAGTTGCCTGTCTGTCACTACTGAAACCAGATTGCGCAATTTGCTTAAGTTTTCCCGTTTGCCATCTTCAAATGAGGCAAAATCAACGACACCTTCACTCAATGCCGCAGCAACACAATGCTGCAGGGAAAATTTGGCCTTGAACTGGCTTTCAGGATGCTGATTGTCACAAAGGGCAATGGCTGCTTCATATGCAGATAGTTCAATATCTCTTATTTCCCTTGTATCTTTGATTTTCGAATTCAGTTTAAGGCCGCATTCAATGGCTGGATGTGTATGACGACATGATGGCCAGGGCTTAATTGATGTAAGATGCACCTGCCATGGCTCATGAGTTTTTATTGCCAGCTGCCCCGGTTCACTATTGCCACAAGTGGCAGCAAAAAACCCGCGATCACCTTCCAGGATTGTATCTGGACCAGTAAAACCATTACTGGCAAGGCCTGATGCCACAAGACCTGCCTCAGCTGCACGACCGGCGTGCATGTGTTTGCTCTCGGCACCACTTGCAAGGAATTCCCATAAACCTGCTGCCTGTGTTCCCGCATTGCCCAGCGCATTTATACATTGGTCCTGATCAAGCCCCTGCATGAATGCACCGGCCATGGCCGAACCAAACCCGCCACAGGTCGCCGTATTCTGCCAGATTTTATAATGCTCGGAGCCAACAGCCATTCCCACCCGTATCATGGCTTCATAACCGGCAATAACTGCATCCAGCATCTTTTGATAATTGCTGTCCTTGTCACTCAAGGCCAGTATAGCGGGCACTACAACACATCCAGGATGCACCACCGAGGCCCGATGCAGATCATCCACTTCCAGAATGTGGCTCAAGGCGCCAAGGACAAATGCCTTTCGTGGCCGATCAAGCTCCGTGAGCCTGCCTGAGCTGACAAGACCGCGCGCCCAGCCAATTATCTTGCGCCCGGCAACCGAATTTGTCCCGGCAATCATATTGGCAATCGCATCAAGAGTTAAAATTGCAGCCGCTGTTCGATCTGTGCCATTGATTGCTTTATTGTAAATATCTGCAGTCAATTGCCCGGTAAGTGTGTTTTTCTGGTTCATGGCCCACCTTAGCAGAGCATTTATAAAACATTAACCACCCTTGTTCTGTAAAATTTTACGAAAATCATTCGTAATGGATAAAGCACAAACTTTGAGCAAATTTTGGTGGGCAAACTGATGCAGAAGAAAATACTATCCCTGGCTATAACCGCTGCTGCCACACTGGCGCTGGCAGCCTGTTCGAGCGATTCAAAGGTTTCTGATCCGTTTGCCGGAAAGGGAAGCCCTGAATTCAAGGGAGCAGGCAAGATGCCAAAGGGGGGAGGGCGCCGTCATATCGGCAAACCCTACACAGTAGGCGGCAGAAAATATTACCCACATGCTGACCCTACCTATAACAAGGTTGGCATTGCCTCATGGTATGGACCCAAATTTCATGGTCGCAGGACTGCAAATGGTGAATGGTTTGATCAGGAATATCATTCAGCTGCCCACAAGACATTACCGATTCCCAGCTATGCCAAAGTCACAAATCTGGAAAATGGACGCCAGTTGATTGTACGTATTAATGATCGCGGACCGTTTGTGGGTGATCGTATCATTGATCTGTCCAAAAAATCAGCCAGAACCCTTGGAGTTTTGCGCAAGGGCAAGGCCCGCGTCAGGGTGCAATATCTTGGACCGGCTCCACTTAATGACAAGGGTAGCCATCTGGCAATGATGAACCGTAAATTGCACAATGGCGCCGGCAGCCGCACTCTGGTTGCCAGCACCAGTTCCTACAGTTCGACCCGCGCCCTGAGTACAGGGCGCCCGGCAAGTGGGTATTACGTACAGGTTGGCGCCTATGGTGAAGCTGAAAATGCCCGAAGGGCCAAACAGAAACTGCGTGATCTGGGGCCGGTAGTAATTCTGCCAGCAAGCAGTTCGTATGGAACCATCTACCGGGTACGTGTCGGACCGGTAAAAACCCAGGATCAGGCAGTTGATCTGCAGCAGCGTGCTGTGTCATACGGCATTTACGATGCCAAAGTCGTTAATATCTATTGATAACAAGTTATCTTGCCGCACTTACTTGCTTTTGGGTTCATTATTCCTCTAGTCTGTCAGACAAGGGAAGAGGGTAAATGGATTTGAGGCTTTGAACGGATGAGACAGCTGTTTGCAGTGGCATGCGTTTGTGTGTCAGCATTGGGGTTCGCAGGTAATCCTGGATATGCCCGGGATTTTGAAACTGCGGCAAAGCAGGCAATTTTACTGGATTCACGTTCCGGCCAGGTATTTTTTGAAAAAAATGCCGACGAATTGATGCCTCCCGCCTCAATGAGCAAGATCATGACCATGATCGTGGTTTTTGAGGGGCTTAAGGATGGTTCACTACACCTGGATGATGAATTTCTGATCTCTCCTGATGCCTGGCGGCGTGGTGGTGCACCATCTGGTTCCTCGACCATGTATGCCAAAGTCAATTCAAGGGTGAAACTGGAAGACCTAATAAAGGGTGTGATTATCCATTCTGCCAATGATGCAGCAATTGCCATTGCCGAAGGTATTTCCGGCTCAGAAGAAGCCTTTGCCGAACTGATGACCAAAAGGGCCAGACAGCTTGGTTTGAAAAAGTCAGTTTTCAAAAATGCCACCGGTCTGCCAGACCCTGAACATCGCATGACAGCGCGCGAACTGTCACAGATAACCCGTTATCTGATTGAGGTATTCCCCGAACAATACAAGATTTATTCCACTCGTGAATTTACCTGGAACAAAATCCGGCAATCAAACCGCAATCCTCTTTTGGGCAAATATCCAGGTGCCGACGGGGTTAAAACCGGTCATACCAAAAAAGCCGGCTACGGACTGGTTGCATCGGCAAAACGTGATGGCAGGCGACTGGTTGCAGTTCTAAATGGCATGCGGTCCAAGGGTGAGCGCTATCGTGAAAGCGCCAAAATGCTGGATTGGGGTTTTCGCCGCTTCAAGCGGGTAAGACTGTTTGCTCAAGGAGAACATGTCGGTGATGCCCGTTTGTGGGGTGCCAGACAAAGATGGGTGCCACTTGTTGCCAAAAATGACATATCGATTCGTCTGTCAGATGAGGAACGCAAATCCGCTTCAATGTCTGTCGTCTATAAAGGTCCGATAAAAGCCCCGGTTGCCCGAGGTAAAACCATTGCAAGTCTTGTGGTCAGCATAGACAAGCGTGTAATAAGCCGTGAACCATTGGTGGCGGGCAAATCTATCGATGAAGATTCCAGCATGTGGAGCAAAGCTTTTGACAGTTTGATGTTTATGAGCTTTGGCGGATGAAAAATGACAATACCGGGTTTGTTTATCACCCTTGAAGGTGGCGAAGGGGCAGGCAAGTCCACTCAAAGTTGTTTGCTGGCTGAAAAATTGCAGCAAAATAATTTTAAGACCTGCCAGACACGTGAACCGGGCGGCTGCCCGCAAGCAGAACTTGTGCGTGATCTTCTGGTAAATGGGGAGCCTGACCGCTGGAGTTCAAAGGCCGAAGCCCTGTTGAATTATGCAGCCCGCGATGCCCATTTGCACGCTACCATCATACCGGCACGTGCAGCTGGCAAGGTTGTTATCTGTGATCGTTTCATGGATTCAACCAGAGCCTATCAGGGCGCTGCCGGTAATGTTAAGAGCGATTTTATCGACATGCTGGAAACCCGGATTGTTGGTAAAAACTTGCCGGATCTGACTTTTATTTTTGATCTTGATCCGCAAACAGGGCTTGATCGTACCAGATCAAGGTTAGCTGGTACTGAAGACCGGTTTGAGCGCAAGCCACTCAAGTTCCATGAAAGCTTGCGCGAAGGGTTTTTACAGATAGCCAGCGACAATCCGCAACGATGTGTAATAATTGATGCTGAGAAATCAGTAGAAGAAATTTCCGAAACCATCTGGCGGGAAACGCTGAAAAGGCTTGTTGTATGAGCGAAGAGGAACAACTCGACCCGCGCGAAACCCCGGCCCATCCGCGTCATACATACAGCCTGATTGGTCATCGCGATGCCGAACAGCAATTGCTCAATGCCTATAGGTCCGGCAAATTTCACCATGGCTGGCTGCTGGGCGGGCCAAAAGGCATTGGCAAGGCAACACTTGCCTATCGCCTGGCAAGGTTCATTCTTGCCAATCCAGACCCGGCATCACCACAGGTTAAGGAGGCAACCGATCTTTATGTTGATGAACACAACCCGGTTGCCATGCGCATAGCCTCACGCGGTCACTCAGACCTGTCAGTGCTTACCAGACAACTTCACCCGAAAACAAAAAAACTCAGAGCCCAGATTTCGGTTGATGATGCACGCAGTACCACAGGCCTGTTTCAAAGAACAGCAGGTGAGGGTGGCTGGAGGGTTTGTATTGTAGATGCTGCTGATGATCTCAATAGCGCTTCGGCCAACTCAATCCTTAAAATTCTGGAAGAACCACCCAAAAACAGCCTGTTCATACTGGTAAGCCATTCACCCGGTCGACTACTGCCAACCCTGCGTTCGCGTTGCCTGCGGCTTGATCTGCAATCATTGAGCGATGATGATGTGATACATGTTCTGGGGCAAGGTCTGCTGGAAAAGCCGCTGGAAGATAATGAATTGTCTTCGCTTTTATCGCTGGCTGATGGCTCGCCGGGCAGGGCGATGCAATTGCTCAATTCCAAAGGCGCACGTCAGTTTATAATCTTTGAGAAAATGGTATCGCAAAACTCACCATTTGATCTATCAGCGACCATATCAATAGCTGAAACCTTTCAGGCAAAAGGGACAGAATCTGAGTTTAATATATTTGCCAATCTTCTGGCTGACTGGCTGGCACAGACTGCCAGAAGCTTCACTCTTGCAGGATCACCGGCCATATCAAGGTGTTTGGCATCATATCATGGTGATTTTACCCATTCCATTAATCGCACAAATGCCCTAAACCTCGACCGGCGCCAGACCATAATGCAGGCGCTTGAATCAATTGAGGAAATTATCATCCCGGTGAGAAGATAATGAGCAAGCAGACATTCTATATAACCACCGCAATTTCATATCCAAATGGCGACCCGCATATTGGTCATGCCTATGAAGCCCTGGCTACTGATGCCATGGCCCGCTTCAAGCGGCTTGACGGGTATGATGTGATGTTTTTGACCGGTGTCGACGAGCACGGCCAGAAAATGCTGCAGACTGCCCAGAAGCAGGGAATGAGCGCCCAGCAACTGGCTGACAGCCTGACACCGCGATTTGTGGAAATGGTCAAGGCGCTTGACTGCTCCAATGATGATTTTATCAAGACCACTGAAACCCGCCACAAGGATACAGTGCAAAAGCTCTGGAAGAAGATGCTGGAGCGCGGTGATATTTATCTGGATAAATATTCCGGCTGGTATTCGGTTCGTGATGAAGCCTATTACAATGAAGATGAAACCGAGTTGCGCGATGATGGTCGTTTCTCCATCAAGACCAACACTCCGGTTGAATGGGTGGAAGAGGAAAGCTATTTCTTCAAACTGTCCGCCTATCAGGACAAGCTGATCGAGCTTTATGAAACCAATACAGATTTTATCGGTCCACAGGCCCGCTATAATGAGGTTCTAAGCTTTGTCAAAGGTGGCCTGAATGATCTGTCAATATCGCGAACCACCTTTGACTGGGGCATACCGGTTCCCGATGACGACAAGCATGTGATGTATGTCTGGCTGGATGCCCTGACCAATTATTTATCAGCCACCGGTTATCTGACTGACAAGGGCGATGCCATGCGCTTCTGGCCTGCCGATCTGCATATTGTTGGTAAAGACATTATCCGCTTTCACTGTGTCTACTGGCCAGCCTTCCTGATGTCTGCCGGAGTACCATTGCCCAAGCGGGTATTTGCTCACGGCTTCCTTTTCAACAAGGGTGAGAAAATGTCAAAATCGGTTGGCAATGTTGTCGACCCGTTTTCGCTGGTTGAAGAATTTGGCGTTGACCAGATTCGCTTCTTCTTCCTGCGTGAAGTTCCCTTTGGCAAGGATGGCAGCTATTCCGATGAAGCCATTATCAACCGTATCAATGCTGATCTGGCAAATGATCTCGGCAATCTGGCCCAGCGCTCACTGTCTATGGTTGCCAAGAACTGCGATAGCAAGACGCCGGTTTGTGATGAGTTGAGCGCTGAGGACAAATCATTGCTGGATGATGTTGAAAGCCTGCTTGAGACCTGCCGCAAGCACCATGACACCCAAGAGCTTCACAAGTCACTGGAAGCTATCTGGAAGGTTGTCAGCGACGCCAACAAGTACTTTGCCGGGCAGGAGCCATGGGCCTTGAAAAAAACCGATCCAGACCGGATGGCAACAGTGCTCTATGTGACCATGGAAACCCTGCGCCAGATTGCCATTCTAAGTCAGCCATATATTCCAGCTGGAGCATCAAGACTGCTTGATCTTTTGGGCGTTGATGCTGATGCTCGCCAGTTTGACATGCTGGGTGAGAAGGGCCGGTTGCAGTCAGGCAATGAACTGGAAAAACCACAGGCTGTGTTCCCGCGCTATGTAGAAGCCAAGGCATGATCACACCGATCGTAGACAGCCATTGCCATCTGGATTTTGATGTGCTGAATGATGATCTGCCCGGTGTTCTGGCAAGAGCGGAAAATGCCGGCGTCAATCTCATGGTCACCATTTCGACCCGGATTGCCAATTTTGCCAGGCTGCAAGCTATTGCTGAAGCCCATGACAATGTGTTTTTCACAGTCGGCACCCATCCACACAACGCTGCTGAAGAAGCTGAATATACAGCCGAACAGATTATAGAACTGACAGCGCATCCAAAAGTCATTGGCATAGGCGAAGCCGGGCTTGATTTTCATTATGATAACAGCCCGCGAGATTTGCAGGAGTGCGGTTTCAGGATACATATTGATGCAGCCAGACAAACCGGATTGCCACTGGTAATTCATACCCGTGAAGCAGAAGAAAAAACTCTTGAAATCATGAGCGATGAAATGGGCAAGGGGGCTTTCAAACCGCTGATGCACTGCTTTTCCTCACGAAGCTGGCTGGCTGAAAAATGCGTTGAAATGGGTGCTTATGTGTCATTTTCCGGTATTTTGACCTTCAATTCAGCCAAAGAAGTCAAAAAATCAGCCGAACTGGTGCCTATGGACCGATTGCTGGTTGAAACCGATGCGCCATTTCTGGCCCCGGTGCCACATCGCGGCAAGCCAAACCAGCCAGCCTATGTGGCTGAAACAGTTAAGGTTTTAGCTGAAATAAAGGGTGTAACAGCTGATGAAATGGCCAGAATTACCTCTGACAATTTCTTCAGATTGTTCGAAAAAGCCCCAAAACCTGCCATTTATGAGGCTTTGGCATGAGTGTCACCGTCACCATATTGGGCTGTGGTTCATCTGGTGGTGTGCCGCGTATTGGCGGATATTGGGGCAATTGTGATCCAAAAAACCCGAAAAACCGGCGTCAGCGCTGTTCATTGCTGGTGCAGCGACAAAATAAAAATGGTGATTCAACCAATGTTTTGATCGACACTTCACCGGATTTGCGCAACCAGCTACTGGCCGCCGGTGTTGGCCGCATTGACGGAGTGCTTTATACCCATCCACATGCTGACCATATTCACGGCATAGATGATCTTCGCGTGGCAGCCATAAATGAAAACAAGCGGGTTGATGTCTGGGCGGATGAACATACAGCTGAAATGCTGCAAACCCGTTTCTTTTACTGCTTCCACACACCACCAGGTTCTGATTATCCGCCAATCCTCAATCTGCATTTACTGGATGTCGGCAAGCCGGTATCGGTTGATGGTCCAGGTGGGGAAATTGAGCTTACAGCGTTCAGCGTTCATCATGGACGCATAGATGCACTGGGATTTAGAATTGGCGGTGTTGCATACACACCAGACATTTCTGGGATACCAGATGAAACATTACCGGCGCTGGAGAACCTAGATTGCTGGATTATCGATTCTTTGCGCCATAAATCGCATCCATCTCATTTCACTCTCGATGAAGCTTTGCAGTGGGTTCATCGTATGAATTCCAAAACCGCCATCTTGACCAACATGCACATTGATCTGGACTATCAAACGCTGGCAGATGAGACGCCAGAAAATATTTCACCAGCTTATGATGGCAGAAGGGTGAAAGTGAAAATGGCTTGATATCCACAATCATACATCCAAAAATATTCCATAATATATATTATGCGAATTGGATCATAATTGTTATGAGATATCCCCTGTGATGCAAACAGACACACAAAGGTTGAACTTACATGCCTCTTGCCAAAGCTGATCGCAAATCCATAAATACATTGCTCGACATCATGGCGGCGTTGCGCGATCCAAAGTCCGGTTGCCCGTGGGATATCAAACAGGATTTCAAATCCATAACTCCATACACCATTGAAGAAGCCTTTGAAGTGGCCGAAGCCATTGAGCTTGGTGATATGGAAGCCTTGTGTGATGAGCTTGGTGATCTGCTGTTACAGGTGATCTTTCACTCCCAGATGGCAAAGGAATTAGGTCACTTCAGCTTTGAACATGTGATTGAAGCCATATCAACCAAGATGATTCGCCGTCATCCACATGTGTTTGGTGAACCGCATGAACGTGGCATTGAGCCGGAAAAAGGTTTCTGGGAAAACATCAAGGATACAGAAAAAGCCCACAAAACCAAGGGCTTGCTTGATGATGTTCCAGTAGCCCTGCCCGCTCTTAAACGCGCACAAAAATTACAGAAAAAAGCGGCTCGTGTCGGTTTTGACTGGCCTGATACCGCTGGTGTTATGGACAAGATATCAGAAGAACTGGCAGAAGTGACACAAGCCATTAAATCTGACAATCGTCAGCATATGGCTGAGGAAATTGGTGATCTGTTGTTTTCAGTGGTTAATCTGGCAAGGCATCTTGATATTGACGCCGAACATTCATTGCGTAGCGCCAATCACAAATTCTGCAATCGTTTCAAGCACATGGAAGAAACTGTAAACCAATCTGGCAAACAAATGCAGCAGCTTGATCTTGATGAGCTGGAACAATTATGGCAGCAGGCCAAGAAGGACACATAGTAGCTATTATGACCAGTCTTGATATTGATTTTGTCCGCAGGCAATTCCCGGCATTTGAACAAGAAAACCTGAAAGGTTGGGCTTTCTTTGAAAATGCCGGTGGTTCATATGTCTGCAAACAGGTTATTGATCGCCTTGAACGCTATTACCGGGAAACCAAAATCCAGCCCTATGCACCATTCCCCGCTTCCATCCGGGCCGGTGAGGAAATGGATGCCGCCCATGAGAGGTTGGCCGGCCTGCTAAACATCAGGGCTGATGAGTTGAGCTTTGGCCCCTCCACCTCACAAAACACTTATGTGCTGGCACAGGCATTCCGGCAGATGCTGCATGCAGGTGATGAAATCATTGTCACCAATCAGGACCACGAAGCAAATACAGGTGCATGGCGCCGACTGGCTGAAAGCGGCATTGTGGTGCTTGAATGGCAGGTGGACTCGCAAACCGGTTCGCTTGATCTGGTAGAACTGGAAAAACTGTTATCAGACAAGACCTGGCTGGTAACGGTGCCCCACTGCTCCAATATTGTCGCTGAATTCAATGATGTCGCTACTATTGCTGATATGGTTCATGCCAGAAACGCCAGGCTTGTGGTCGATGGTGTTTCCTTCGCCCCGCACGGGCTGCCTGACATCAAGGCAACAGGTGCCGATATTTATCTGTTCTCCATGTACAAGACTTTCGGCCCACATCTGGGAGCCATGTATATAGATGCGGACCTCAACCGGCAATTGCCCAATCAGGGACATTATTTCAATAGCGAATATGCCGGCAAGCGCTTTACACCTGCCGGTCCTGATCATGCCCAGATATCGGCAGTGAATGGCGTTGTTGACTATTATGAGACGATTTACAGCCACCATTATGAATGATGCCCCTGCCCCGGCTGAAATGGCCAGCAAAGTCAATCGGCTGTTTGCTGCCCATGAAAAACATTTGAGCAAAAAGCTGCTGGCATTCCTTGCCAGTCGCAATGATCTTAGAATTCTTGGCCCATCAAATCCCGATAATCGTGCCGCCACTTTCGCACTAGATACAGATCGTTCAGCCTTCAGTCTGGCAGAGCAATTGGCGCAAAAGAAAATCATGGCAGGCGCCAGTGATTTCTACGCTGTCAGATTGCTGGAAGCGATGGGTGTCGAGACTGACCCCGGCGCACTTAGATTGTCATTTGTGCATTATACAAATGAGAAAGAAATCGATCAGCTTATTGCTGCCATGCGCAAGGTTCTTTGATATCTGAACAATATCAAATAAAACTTTCAAACCGCCGCTTTGCCAGATTTATTCGGCTATCTCCAAACCGCACTGACAGATGGGTCAGCATGCCTTCAAGATCATCTTCGCGTGATAAAACCTCGCCATTTTGATAGAGCCAGGCAATCTGTGCACCTTCTTCAACCGGTATCTCGATTTCCAGAATGTGATCAGATTGAGACAGCTTGTCTTCAATAGTTGAAAACAGGGTTTCAATCCCCTCACCTGTTGCAGCTGAAATCAGAACAGTATTTTTCCTGTTTGCAGCCCTTTGCCGGTAAATATCCAGATCATCAGCATCAAGCAGATCAGCCTTGTTCCAGACTTCTATCGTATTGTCACGGACTTCCTCATCCACCCCAAGTTCTGCAAGCACTTTGAGCACATCATCACGCTGGGCATCGCTGTCAGGATGCGAAATATCGCGAACATGCACCAGTTGCTGAGCGCTGAGCACTTCTTCAAGTGTCGCCCTGAATGCAGCTATCAGTTGGGTTGGAAGATTGGCGATGAAACCGACTGTATCAGACAGGATAACCTTTCGTCCGTGAGGCAGTTCCAGCTGCCGCATTGTCGGGTCAAGTGTGGCAAATAACAGGTCCTTGGCCAGGACATCACCAGTTGTCACCTTGTTGAACAGAGTGGATTTGCCAGCATTTGTGTAACCAACCAGAGCCACCACCGGGAAAGGAACCTTCTGGCGGGCCTTGCGGTGCAAATTGCGGGTTTTGGTTACCTTTTCCAGTTGCTTTTCCAGCTTCTTGATACGTGTTTGTAATTCGCGCCGGTCAGACTCAATCTGGCGTTCACCCGGACCACCCATGAAACCTGCACCACCGCGCTGTCTTTCAAGGTGGGTCCATGAACGAACCAGTCGTGAGCGCTGATAGGCCAGATGGGCCAGATCAACCTGCAGGCGACCTTCCTTTGTCTGGGCGCGTCTGCCGAATATTTCCAGAATAAGACCAGTTCTATCAAGGGTTTTGCAATCCCATTCCTTCTCAAGATTGCGCTGCTGGCTGGGTGACAGCCTGGTATTGGTGATCACCAGTTCGATATCTTCTTTTGCAACGATTTTGCCAATATCGCGAACCTTGCCCGAACCGATATAGGTTGCCGGTGTTATAGAGCCGGGATTGACAACCTCAACCCCCACAACATCGAGTTCTATGGCCTCAGCCAGCCCGGTGATTTCTTCAATATCAGCCTCAACAGAGCGGGCAGGCAATTCACGGGTGTTTTTGCTGTTTTGCTCAACAATATGCACGATGAAGGCCCGTACTGGCGGTTCTTCTTCATTGTGGAAACTCATCGCATGTCGCGATGTGTCATTTTCTCGGGTTTTCATACCCTGATGTTTTTCGGAGTTGTCAGTGGTCACCTGAACCGTCATCTTCAAACAAGCTTATCTGCTGTCCTGGCATGATAGTGGATATTGCGTGTTTGTAAACCAGCTGTGACATGCCATCACGCCGCAACAACACGCAAAAATTGTCAAACCAGGTAACAACACCTTGCAACTTTACACCATTGACCAGAAACACGGTTGCCGGAACCTTGTTTTTGCGAATGTGATTTAAAAATGTGTCCTGTAGATTTTGGATCTTGTCATTGGCCATTGTCTGTCCCTCTTTTCGGGGTTGTGGTGTATGAATGAAGCATTTTGTACTCACATCCAGCTTGTCATGTTAGCAGGGTTTTATGAAATACCCTCCTCCCTGCCTTTATTGGTAACATATAAATTTCGTCTTGGCGACAGTTTCGACAATTTGACTGAAATTGTGCTTTTAAAAATATTCCAGACCCACATGAAACAGGTTTTGCAACTCTTGCACCTGATTGCTCAGGGCAAACATTATTACCTTGTCATGCGGTTTGATCTCGGTACTGCCATCAGGTGTTATTATTTCATCACCCCGCCAGATAGCCCCTATTCGGACACCTTCGGGCAAATCAATATTGCGCAATTGCTCGCCAATCATGGGTGAGGTTTCCAGTGCTTCAGCTTCCACAACCTCCCCGGCCCCGCCCAGCACCGGTTGCACGCCACGTATCCGGCCCCGGCGCACATGCCGCAATATTCCAGATACTGTTACACTTCTCGGGTCAATTACCGCATCCAGCCCGATTGCCTGTGCCAGTGGCCCGACATTGAAACTGGAAACCAGAGACATGCTTTGCCCAGCACCCTGCTGCTTGGCCAGCATACCGGCCAGAATATTCACCTTGTCATCATTGGTCAGGGCTATAAATGCTTCTGTCTGGTAAACACCAGCCTCGCGCATGGTTTCCTCATCCAGTACCGAGCCATTCAAAACCACTGTGCGTTTCAAAATTTCTGAAATCTCTTCAGCCCTTGCTTCATCGTCTTCAACGATTCGGACCTTGATTTTGGAATCGCGTTCTTCCAGTTTCTGGGCAACATATAATCCGATATTGCCGCCGCCACCAATAAGCACATGACTGGCCGGTTCTTCATCAAGACCAAACAGCGTCATCACCCTGTGGGCGCTTTCCTGTTTGGCAATAAGGAAAACTTCATCTCCAGCCAGCATCTGATCATCACCATGCGGCACTGTAAGCACCCCATCATGCATGATTGCCACCACTACCGCCCCCAGATCAGGGAACAGGTCGGTGAGCTGTGACAAAGGTGTATTGATTACCGGGCATTCTTCATGCAGTGTCATGCCGATAGCTATGGCTTTTTCATCAGCAAAATAAACGGCTTCAAATGCTCCCGGCAGCGCCAGACGCCGCAATACCATTTCACCAACAGCAATTTCTGGTGAAATGATTACATCAATAGCCGTATTATCGCGGGTAAACAATTTGCGGTAAGCCGGTTTCAGATAGGTCTGGGCGCGAACCCTGGCGATCTTGGTTGGTATCTCAAACAGACCATTAGCCACTTCGCAGGCCATCATGTTAACTTCATCAACAAAAGTTGCGGCAATAATCATGTCGGCATCAAACGCCCCTGCCCGCTCCAGCACATCCGGGTGTGAACCATGCCCGACAATGCCCTGAATATCCTGTGATGAGGATATTGACTGGATAAGCTCTTCTGATGTGTCAATCAGGGTCACATCATTTTTTTCACCTGCCAGTCTTTCAGCAATACCGCGTCCGACCTGCCCTGCTCCGCAAATTATTATTTTCATATTTCATGCGCCATAGTTGATTTGATGAAACCTGTTTATCACAAACACACGCTTCTAGCCAAGAAACTCAACCAGCGCATCGCAGAACACGTCATTTTTATCCCCTGAAACCATATGTCTGGCCCCGGTAACGTCAGTCAGTTTTGCATGCGGCAGCAGGGCCATGAATTTTTCAGCTTCATCTTCGCCCACAAGTTCACTGTCGCGGCCCCTGATCAATAAAACCGGTATAGTGATTCCCGCAGCCAGCTTGCGCAATTGTGCTTCAATCTCATCAGTATGGCTATCAATGGCCTTGCGGCTGGTGACGAATTTTGGATCCCAGTGCCAGCGATAACGCCCATCAGCAGTTTTACGCAGGTTTTTTGACAAGCCGGACAAATCCTTGGGCTTTGGGCGGTGCGGAAGATAGCTGGAAATTGCATCGGCTGCCTCTTCAAGACTGGCAAACCCTTCAATAGCCTTGTCACCCATAAATCCCAAAATTCTGTGTACTCCCGAGCGTTTCATGAACGGGGTAATATCAACCAGCACCAGCGATGACATGATACTATGTTCCGCCCTGCCCTCAGCCAGCATGGAAGCCATACCCCCCAGTGATGCCCCGACAACTACCGGCCTGTCATATTGTTTGCATATTTCATTCAAATCACCGGCAAAGGCATCAAATGTGTAATCACCATCATCTGCCCAGTCACTGTCACCATGGCCGCGCTGATCTATTGCAATGGCAGTAAAACCGCGTCTGGCAAGGATTTTTGCTGTTGCATCCCATGAATGGCGTGTCTGGCCACCACCATGCAGCAGAATGACAGTCCTGCCCCTTGACTTTACAGCTGGGCATTCGAACCGGTCACCTACAATTTTGTTATTGCCGGTTCCGATATATGAAACATGTGTTTTTTTGATATTTTCAGAGGATTTCATCAACTGACCTTTGCCCGTGAGGCTGACAGATGTCAAGTTCACGTAATATGGTAATCATAAAGAAATGCTCTGACTTCCTTCTTGTAGGCAGGATCACCAACAGCCTTCATATGGTCTTTTCCGGCAAGCAACACACCTTTTGCCCCCGGTATCACCTCAACCAGCGGCTCGATTGGTCCGGCAACATCATCAATATCCCCGGCAATCACCAGAACCGGACTGGTAATGGTTGCCAGTTCTTCCATGGTGATCTTGTGTCCACGCGAACGCATACAGGCAGCAAGTGCCTTCAGATCAGATTTGGTCTGGATAGCAAATCGCAAAAAGGCTCGAGGTTCTGGATCACTGACCAGCGCCCGGTCACCGGTTTCCAGTGCTTTGGCAATTGCATCACCGCGTCCAAATCCTCGCACCATATTATAGGCAAGCCCGGCCAATATAGCCTTTTTGACATATTCTCGATGATATATTGCCATGATAGCGGTTATTCTGGCTCCCATGGAGTAGCCCATCACATCACAGCTATTGATACCCAGATGATCAAGCAGCCTGCAGGCATCTTCAGCCATGAATCTGGCATCATAGCTTTCAGTATCATACAGTTTTTCGCTGTCTCCATGCCCGCGATTGTCAATCAGGATCACCTGCCTGCCAAGTTTGACCAGAAACTCTACCCATCCGGTTGATTGCCAGTTCACCCGCCAATTGGAAGCAAACCCGTGAATCAGCAATATTGGTTCGCCAGATCCTTTGACCTCATATGCAATGCGAACCCCGTTGGAATTAAAATCCGGCAAAATATCAAGCTCCTGAAAAGTAAGACGGCGACGTCTCCCCAAGTAGACGCCGCCGCTTATATGGCACTTAAGGTCCCGTGTTTCCAGTCAGTGTTGTCCCCTGCAAACTGAAAACCCTTAAAGTGCCTCTCATCATCAGGTATGCCAATAACGAGTTGTCATTCCCCTGCCCTTTGAGAACCTGAATATGCCTCATTTTGAGGGAAATTAAAATTTGAATCAATTTTTAGGGTAAAGTACTTGTTAACAAGCTGTCGGGCTGACAATATAGTTTCACTTTTGGATCAGTGATATTACATCTCGAATGACTTGTGATCTGTCTTGATCAGCATTGATGCGCCGCCATTCAATATTCCCCAGATCATAGTCAAGTTGCTGTTTTACCACTTCAATATTGGCATCAGACGCATCACCCTTGCGCCCGGCCACCCGGCTGAACAAGGTTTGCCTTGGAACATCAAGCCAGATGCCGGTAAATTCTGCCTGATGCCGGTCAGCCAGCTTTTGCATGGCAATTCGTTCATCAGCTTTGGAAAATACCGCATCAACAATAACGCTGTAACCGGCTTTAAGGGTTTTTTCAGCCAGAATCTCCATTTGCGAATAGACTTTCCGGTTTGCCTGCATTGTATAGGCACTGGCATCAAGGCGCTCGGTTTCAGATACATTGAACAGATTTTTCCGTATAAGGTCGGTTCTTAGATGAATAGCACCTGGCAGATGTGCAACATGCGGGGCCAGCATTGCCGCTATTGTGGTTTTGCCCGATCCGGAAAGACCACCAATTGCGATCAGCCCCGGCTTTGGATTGTCAAGTCCGGCAAGAGCTGCATGTAAATATCTGTCAATTCCGCTTTTAAGTGAAGTCTCATCATCACTTACCAAAGCCTTGTCAGCTTGCACATAAGCCCTGATTGCCGCCCGCATTGCCATAAATAGCGGCAGTGCAACCAGGCCTTCATACTGGTGAATATCATTACCCAGATACAGATACTGATTGAGCAGACAATTGGCCAGATCAACCCGTTCATTGACAATAAGGTCCATCAGCACAAAGGCCAGATCATACAATATGTCACTGGTGCCCAGTTCTTCGGAAAATTCAAGAGCATCAAACAGTACCGGCTTGTTCTTGAACAACACAATATTGCTCAGGTGCAAATCACCATGACATCGCCTGACATAGCCTTCGCCCCCGCGCCTGTCCAAAAGATCTGGCAGTTTTTTGATGCTTTGGGCAAATGACAATTCAAGCTTTCTGGTTATGTCAGTAGAAACTGGAGCTGCTGCGCGTTCAAGATTACCGGCAATCTGCAAAGCCAGATCAAGCACCCTTGCCGCCCCTGCGGTTTCATTGAATATTTTTGCTTTGGCATGTGAATCTATGATGGTTGCTGCCAGAGCCTTGACATGATTACTGTCCAGCCGGTTATCAACAATCATGTTGCTGAAAATGTCAGCCTGATCAAACCGCCGCATTTTCATTGCCCACTCAACCACTTCCCCGTCACCAGCAAACTGCAATCGCCCCTGCCTGTCTTGAGTAACCGCAACAAGTTCAAGATAAATCTCAGGAGCATTTACCGAATTCAACTCCAGTTCCCTTGCCATCGCTTCATGGCGTTTGTCCAGACTGGAAAAATCAAGATATGGCAGCTTTACTGCTCTTTTGACCTTGTAGGCATAATCGCCTGCAAGAAATACGATAGCAGCATGAGTTTCACACTGCTCAATCCTGTCAACCCAATGATTGTAACTTTGCGGGTCAGTGAAGAACTGTACTATTTTATCTTGCATAGGCGCTAACTGATCCCTTGACAGATGGTATTCATGCGACACAACCCAATTTCACACTTGCAGCCCGATTATATCACCCAATCAAGAAGCCTTCTATCCACCACGCTAGAAGAGTGAGATAAAAAACTGCTGGTTTATATCGCTCACGCGAATGGCCTTGCGGCCAAACGCTCCGCGAGGGCTAAAGGGGTCGTCGCTTCGCTGGGTTTGGATTTATTCCGCTCACGCGAATGGCCTAACGGCCAAACACTCCGCGAGGGCTAAAGAGGTCGTCGCTTCGCTCCTCCACTGCGGCGTTACTGTAAGCTTTTACGTGCTGCCAATAGTGGCCTTGCACCTTACCAACATGCACACCAATCCAACACGCCAGTGTTGGCAAGCGCAACGCGCGCCGGGCGAATGCCCGCCCTTTTCGGAGATGTGAGCGCAAGCGAACTATCGTGAGAAAAAACATTTCCAACACGCCAGTGTTGGCAAGCGCGACTGCGCGCCGGGCGAATGCCCGCCCTTTTCGGAGATGTGAGCGCAAGCGAACTATCGTGAGAAAAATAAATGGTGCGCCTCGAAGTGGAAACTTCGAACGCTTTATTTGATGAATTGTCCGACTGGAATAAGTACCTAAAGGGTGAAAATATTGACTTTCGGGGGCCGACACCATGAGCGCACCCCTTACCCATCACAAGGCAAATTCGGTCAAAAACTCCTATCAAGCGGCTTCTGCATCAGCGTGTAAACCCAAAAAGAAAGCGCCACGCATCACCCTGCGCCTGACTGAAGAAGAACTGACAAAACTCAAAAAACTATCCGGCGGCTTATCTCTGAGCGGCTACATCCGTGACTGCCTGTTTGGAAAGAATGCCTCGCCACGCAAAGTGCGCTCCCGCGTTCCTGTCAAAGATCAGGAAGCTCTTGCGCAAGTGCTTGGCCTTTTGGGGCAAACGCGCATTGCCAATAACCTCAACCAAATCGCTCATGAGGCCAATTGTGGTTCGCTGCTTATGGATGAGTATACAGAAATCGAGATCAAGAAAGCTTGTGCTCATATTGCCTTTATTCGGGTCAAACTCATTGAAGCACTGGGACTTAAGGACGGGAGCAAGAAATGATCCTTAAAGGAAGCCAGAGGGCTGGCGGGAGGCAACTTGCCCTTCATCTACTCAAAACAGATGAGAATGAACATGTCGAGATTCATGAAGTCAGTGGCTTTATGTCCGATACGCCAATAGAAGCGTTTAACGAAGCCTATGCGATTAGTCGTGGCACAAAATGCAATCAGTTTCTTTTTTCCTTAAGCCTCAGCCCGCCCGAAAAAGAAAGCGTGCCTGTTGATGTTTTTGAAAAAGCCATTGCCGATATTGAAAACAAACTTGGCCTTGCAGGCCAGCCCCGTGTCATTGTCTTTCACGAAAAGGAAGGCCGCCGCCATGCACATTGTGTTTGGTCGCGTATAGACGTCGAAAAAATGAAGGCAATCAACCTGCCGCATTTCAAACTGAAACTGCGGGACGTTTCCCGTGAGCTATATCTTGAAAATAACTGGAAAATGCCACGTGGTCTGGTGAGCAGTGAAGAACGCAATCCGCTGAACTTCACCCAGGCTGAATGGCAACAAGCCAAACGCATCAAGCAAGACCCTCGCGCTATCAAAGAAGTGTTTCAAGATTGTTGGGCAATCTCAGATTCAAGAACAGCGTTTGCCAATGCACTGGAAGAGCGCGGCTTTTATCTGGCCAAAGGTGATCGGCGTGGTTTCGTCGCCGTTGATTGGCGTGGAGAGGTTTATGCCATTTCCCGCTGGGTTGGTGTTAAGGCGAAAGATGTTAAAGCAAGGCTTGGCAGTCCTGATGAGTTGCCTTCCGTTGAAAAAACAAAACTCCAACTGGCAGCGAAGTTCACAGATAAACTCCAGCAATTTGTTGGTGAAGTAACCTCCTCTCATGGCAAAGCTGAAGCACGTCTCAAACAAACACGTCAAGCGCTTGCCAATCGTCATCGTCAAGAACGTGCTCAACTAAAGGAAAAACAGAAAGCAAGGCGACAACAAGAAACACAAACCCGTTCTTCGCGATTGCCAACCGGTTTGAAAGCCCTTTGGTTTCGCGTTACAGGAAAATACCGCGCTATCAAAAAGCAAAATGAAATTGAAGCCACAAACTGCAACTTACGTGATCGGGCAGAGCGGCAAGAGTTGATTGATAAGCAACTCCGTGAGCGTAGGCACTTACAATATGAATTTCGCCTGCTACGTCATCACTATGGAATCCAGATCAAAAAACTGAATCGCGATATGGGTGAATATTTGAAATTATCTTCCATTGAGCAAAGCAATACCTTACGACAGCGCAAGGAATCGACCTTGCTCATACAGCAATTAAGACGGGGGCTCTAAAACGAACTTCAAAGCATAGGTGACAAATTGGGTATAATCGGGTATTATTGGGTAGTAAATTGGATATTTAAGCTTTGAGCATCATGAAAGGCCCAAATATAGCCCTGACGCAGGACCTTGTAAAACTCGTTGCCGAGATTGACGAGTTCAAAGGCCGCTGGGAAGCCCTGACAACGCTGTCGCCCGACCGTCTGAAGGCGCTGCGCAAAGTTGCGACCATTGAAAGCATCGGCTCTTCAACCCGCATTGAAGGCGCAAAGCTCAGCGATGCCCAGGTCGAGACCTTGCTTTCCAATATCAAAATACAGAAATTTGAATCCCGTGACGAGCAGGAAGTAGCCGGTTATGCCGAAGCCATGGATTTGATCTTTCAGGCGCATGACGACATGCCCATCACGGAAAACCACATTCGCCAGTTGCATCAGATCTTGCTTCGCCACAGCTCCAAAGACGAGCGCCATCGCGGCGAATACAAGAAGCTCGACAATCATGTCGTGGCCGTGGATGATAGTGGTAAGGAAATTGGGATTGTTTTTGCAACCGCCACGCCCTTTGATACGTCGCGCCTGATGGAAGAACTGGTTCACTGGACCAGAAAGGCCATTGATGAGGAAGCCCTGCATCCGTTGCTCATCATCATGGTGTTTATCGTGCAGTTTCTGGCCATCCATCCGTTTCAGGACGGCAATGGCCGGTTGTCGCGCATTCTCACGACCTTGATGTTGATACGCGCGGGCTATTCCTATGTGCCCTATGCGTCGCTTGAAAGTGTGATTGAGGAAAACAAGGACCTTTACTACAAGGCGCTGCGCCGCACCCAGATAACGCTTGGGAGTGATGAGCCTGACTGGTTTCCCTGGGCCGGTTTTTTCCTGCGCTGTCTCAAAACGCAAAAAGACAATCTGGTCCGGCGGCTTGAAAAAGAGCAGAACGCGCCATCTTCATCTTCTGACCTTCCGCCCTTGTCACAGGAAATTCTTGCCCTGTTTGACCATCACGCTCATCTGGGGATTTCTCGGATAGCAGAACTGACCGGGGCCAACCGCAACACTATCAAGCTGCGCCTTCGTGAGCTCGTGAATGCAGGCCTCATTACCCGCCACGGCAAAGCGCGCGGGACTTGGTATGCAAGGAAGTAGCAGATCGTCAGGCGTTAGTAGTTTTTGTTGCAAGGTCTTTCAATGCCGCATTGTCCAGCATCGCCTCGGCCAGTAACCGCTTCAACCGGTTGTTCTCGTCTTCAAGCGCTTTCAGCTTCTTGGCATCCGATACATTCATGCCATCAAACTTGGCCTTGTACTTGTAAAAAGTTGCATCGCTGATCCCGTGCCTGCGGCACAGCTCAGAGGCCTTAACACCAGTCTCATACTCCTTGATCATCGCGATAATCTGCTCATCGGTAAATCTACGTTTCATACTCCATCCTTTCAAAGACGGATTACTAACATCAATTTGGCCGGAATTCAGGGGGCTGGGTCAGATGGAAGCCGCAGGGACGAGACTACGGGCTCGGTTCACGACAGCCCGGCCTGCAGGGGTGCATCTTATGGAACAATAACGCGCTCGATTTCATCGAAAGCGGCAACGAGCCGCTTCCGTATTTTGTAGAAATCATGATGTTTGAGCCGTCTGGTTGGTTTGCCTGTCTTCTGGCTTCTTGGATGTGCAACACTAGACTCAAGCCGAATCATGTGAAGGGCCTTTAAAGTTGGAATGGCGGTGGGTAGGCTCGCAACAAGGTTCACATCATTTAATGCTGATCCGTAGGCAGGATAGGTTTTTCCGGGCTTTAGCCTGGTATAAATCTCCGAGAGAAGGAGGTCACACCAGCTATCAAGGTGCACGAGGAATTTTTCGATATCTGCCTCTTTATCCCGTTTTAGCATTATCATCATGTGCTCCGCGTCTTTGTGCTTTGAGCCAAACAATGTCTTCCAGTCAAAGGCTGACCTACTCCGTTTCAGAATATAGGCGATGATTTCTGGAATGCGGCTGTCCGGTGCTCCGACAACGCGTATCAGTTTGGCGGCTCGAAGGATGTGCTTGGCTGTCGTTTCAACGTTTCCGTAAGGTTTCGTCAGTTTGTGGGAGCCTTCGACCAGTCTGGCCGCACAGATTCTGGCCACCTCAGACCCATCCTCACGCATGCGCGCATTGAGAAAAGATTCGTAGCTCGGCGCCCCATAAATGTCAGAGGCAAGCGCGAAGACTGAGCGTTTCTTGATCCACCAATCTGGCTCCACTGAGACAATCCGTTCATACTCTGCAAAAGTAAGCTTGTGCGCAGAAAGTGCCCAGGCAATTAGGGATGCCTTGTATGTAGGCTGAAGTGGAAGTGCCCCCGCCTTGGGACGCAAGAGTCTATTAGATGCAGCCTGCCCGATGTCATTGTCAAAGGGTGATGGCAGCTTTCCAAGACAACCATCAAGTATGACTGCAAGGACGGAATGGTAGAGTTCCTGGTCGTCGAGATATTCCTTGATATCTGATGCCATACCAGCAGGAACTTTGACGTATCTCGAGATGTAGGATGCAATCTGGGGCGCAAACTCCGGATGGGACTGAAGAACCTTCATGAGCCGTGCGTTCAATCGGTAGTTTGGATTTACTTTGGCAAGAAGGTACTTAAACCGAGTGGAATCTGATGTAGCAACACGCCCACGCCGACAAAGCTCGAGAATGCGCGCTGTGAGCTTTTTCTGATTGAGCGTGGGAACAACCGAAGTCTCAAGTGGACGACTGACTGATTTGATTTCGTCTTCTGGATCACTGACTTTGCGCATATTGATCTTGGCAGTTTGCGGAAAGAGCCCAATCTCCTTAGAGGCTATGTCCAGTTTTACCAGTTTGGCCCGAAGGTCTAATTCTGTCTTGGCTAGTATTTTGATGTCATCGACATAGCGGAGGTAGATGGTGCGCCGCCCCTGTTCCCCTGCCTTATCCAGGTGTTGCAGAACAGCCTCCGAGAGCATGCCCGAAGCCAGCGGTCCCTGAGGTATTCCATGCTTATGATAAATGTTCACCGGGCCGTTGCTCCATGTAGCCGACGTCCACTTGCGAAGGCATCGCATCAGGTATTCAATTGTGTCTTCGTCAATTTTGAGCTCTTTTAGGAAATGGGCTAGAACATGGTGATCAATCGAGTCGTAGAAAGAGGTTAGATCAAAATTTGCGATGTGGTCATAGCCGCGTGAATGGCAATCTCGTAGACGCTGATCGAATTTTTTGTAACTTCTCTGCCAATTAATATTAAAAAATTTCGAAGACTTCCCAGCATATAGATGTGCAAACACCCGTTTCTCATAGCGCTGTTTCGTACATTTCTTTAGTTCGTCCGCAATTAGATTGACTATTGCCTGATAAACGATTTGATCTTCAACCTTCAGCAAAGTTATTGGCCGGAGAACCCCGGACGGTTTGGGCACGAGAACTTTGGATGCGTGAGAAACCTCATAGCGATCCTTCAACCCTTCAGTTCTGATCCATTTGAGGTGAGTGTCAGAAGCGATGGCAAACGCGCCGTAGGAATCACGAAAGTAAGATTTGTAAACAGCGTCTGGATTGGACATAGTCCAGCGATAGGCGCGTCGAAGATTAGATAGATCAAAGACTTTTGAGAGATCAGTCACTTTACACTTCTATAAACATAATTCATGCCGCTACCCTTGCCTTGATATCGTTGATGACCTTCACGAGTTTTTTGACATCACCAAGCTCAAAAATGCCACTCACACCCTGAGCATCAATGTCAGTGAAGGGGCTCTCATACAAGCGACTCGGTTCTAACACCCCACGTTCGGTCAGATGGTCGATGACCAAGTCAATGAACTCGATTTGGTTTGCAGTCAGTGTCTTACCGCCATCAATAAAGCTAGAGAAGGCTTGCTTCGCGGCCTCGCGATTCAACCCAATCAATGAACGAATAAAGATACCTAGACCACCTTCACTGCGTATTCCCTCAAGTTCGGCATCGTCCGCGACACCTTCTTCTTTAAAGATGTGCTCAAGCTCTTCTATATCCTGCTTGGTTAGCTGTTCGTTGCGTCTAAGTTTTTGTAGGGTTATGTGATCACCGTGTTCTTGAAGAAAGTGCCTTACTTTCATCATGAAGCGGGTTTTGTCGGTACCGTTGCCAACGTCTGGCAGGACAACTTCACTGCCATCACCAATTTCATCCTGGAAATCCGTGTAAACAATTTTGCGCGATGCGGGCCCAATGAGTTTGACCAGACCGCGTAGCTTGCGGCGAACGTCTTCGAGCATGGGCAACGTGATGCCCACCCAATACTCATCGGTTTGAAGTTCAAGAAGCATTGGCATCTGCGCAGCAACCATTGGAACATTGCCGAGCTCTTCCAAAGAAGAAGCTATCCCTTGGATACGTTCTTGATATTTAGCGAAGGTCACATCGGAACGCAGTAACGCAAGTTGTGCCAAGAGAACCAGGTAATCAAACTGTTTAGCCTCGAGTTCATCATCTTTGAGCGCGCTTGGCAGACCAGCGATGTGCTCGGTCAGTTCTAAGCGAGCTTCAATGTCAAGGTTTTCCCAAGCATCGCGTTTTTGAAACTTCTCTACATAACGGCGTTCTGGCCGCACAATAAAATTGTCTAGGTTCATGCCAACAACCTCGTCATACAGGCGATTCTCAATAGAATGTTTCAGTTCATCGAGTTCGCTTTCGGCGCCCGCTTGTTCATTAGAAATCGCGTCCATGAGATCAACGCGAGCAACAAACAACTTCTCAGTGATTGAAGGTGCGAGAGCACCTTCCGATGCATTTGGGTTCTGGTTGAAGAATTCGAAGTTTTGACAGAAATCGAAGACAAGGAAGTTTTCCTTGTGCATGTCAGGCCCAAAGAGGTTGGGGCAAAGACGCGTTCCGCGTCCGATCATCTGCCAAAATTTAGTCTTCGAGCGAACAATCTTAAAAAAGACTAGGTTAACAACTTCAGGAACGTCTATCCCTGTATCGAGCATATCAACCGAAATGGCGATGTGTGGTGTCTTCTTTGGATCGGAAAAGTTATCAATCAATGATTGTGCATAATCGACACTATAGTCGATGACTTGTGCGAAATGTCCTTTTAGATGCGGGTAGTTCTTGTCAAAGCGTTCGGCAATGAAACGGGCATGCTTACTATTTTTGGCAAAGATGATCGTTTTTCCGAGACGATCACCTTCCTCAACCTTTAATCCATTGGTCATCAGGTGTTCGAGCACCTTGTCTACTGTATCGGAATTAAATAACCACTTGTTGAGGTCGGACGCTTCAATTCTGTCGGGGCGTTCTTCACCATCCTCCGTCCATTCAAGTGCGTCCCATGCTTCTTTTTCTTCTTCGGAAAGGTCGTTATAGTTGATACCTTCCCGTTGGAACTTGAGAGGAACGGACACCGCACGCGGCGGAACAAGAAAACCATCATCGACCGCTTGATGAAGATCGTAAGAGTCCGTTGGAATTCCTTTCTCAAGCTCGAAAAGCGAGTAAGTGTCGCGGTCGATTTCGTCTCGCGGTGTAGCTGTCAGGCCAACCAAGAAGCTGTCAAAATACTCAAAGATCGCGCGGTACTTTCGATAGACAGAACGGTGCGCCTCGTCGATTATGACGAGATCGAAATGGCCGGGGCTAAAGCGCCGAGCACCATCCTCCATCTCGTTGATAAGCCCCATCATAGTTGGATAGGTCGCAAGACAAACTCGTGCGCCATTGTGGTCATTCTTTCTCGGATCGTGTTTTTTGAGAAGGTTCGCGCTTGGGGCAGACGGCAAGTGAGCTTTGAACGCGCCGTGCGCTTGATTCACAAGAGCGATGCGATCAGCGAGAAACAACACACGCTTAACCCAATTTGCACGCATGAGCTGATCGGCAAGAGCAATAACTGTGCGGGTTTTTCCTGATCCTGTTGCCATAACAAACAAAGCCTTGCGCAAATTATCTTTCTCGAAGGCTTCACCAACGCGCCTGATTGCACGTGCTTGATAGAATCTTCCTGCTATATCGGCATCAATCTTGACCTTGGTCAGCGCTTTGCGGCTTGATCGACGCTGATGAAGAAGCTCCAATTCTGCCCTTTTGTAAAAGCCTTGAACCGCACGCGGCGGATACTGCGTGTCATCCCATAACCAGTGCTCGTAGCCGTTGCTTAAAAAGATCACGGGGCGTTGCCCGAATTGTTTTTCAAGACAATCGGCGTATAGTTTTGCTTGCTGTTGGCCGACGCGGGAGTCTTTCTTTGTCCGCTTGGCTTCAACGAGCCCGAGCGGTTTGCCATCATTGCCCCATAGAACATAGTCAACAAAACCTTCGCCCGTATTGTTCGGCATACCGACTACTGGGAATTCGCGATCACGCTTTTGGTCCAGCGGCCACCCTGCTTCATGCAGGAGCAGATCGATGAAGGCGTCACGCGTCTGCTCTTCATTGTAGTCATGCGTATCGGGTGCTGCTTGGTTCGCCTTTTTGGTGGCGGCAATTTCATCCCGAAGACGCTTAACCTCTTCGTTGAGCTTCTTGCGTTCTGCCTCGGTGGCAAGCCTTGCTTCCTTCTCCTGTTCCAGCGCTTTTTTGCGAGCATCAAAGTCTTCGCGCATCTTTTTGATTTGCTGGACAGTACTCGTTGAAATAGTGAGCATTTTTTGGAGGGCACCTGGATCAAACCGAATATCTGAAGCAGGTTTTGCGCCCTTGGCGTAAGTTCGTACGAGCCAATATGAGAAATGAAACAGCTCCCGCACGGCGGTAATTGAAGACTGTTCACTGATTTTCCTATGGCTATCGTGAACAGCACGATTGCCAAGGTCTTTGATTAGCTTCGCCTTGGTTACAAGGGCGTTGCCGACGAGTTTTCTGAAGCTAGGCTCATGAATAAGGGCCGATAGCGCGTTGTCATATGGGCTACGAAGTGAAGGATCGGAATCGTACATCCATTTGATTGCGGTTTCCAAAGCCAGCCGCGCATAGAAACACGCCCCGCGTGGGTCGGAAAGTACAAGACGCTCTGCTTTTCCAGCATGACCAAAGACGGGCGAAAATTCGGACTTTAGAAACTCGAACTGGCTCATGCGATAACCTCACTTCCGAGCTGTCGCTCCAGAGATTGCCGAATAAGACCCATGACGTATGGAAGATCGGCTTGGTCATCGAGCTTGACCTCGACTTCACCATTCCCCCATCGTCCAAGACCCGAAACATCTCTGCACAATTTGCGCGGATCGTTGATGTCAGCAAAGCGCATGTTTAGTGACAGACGAAGCTGCTTGGATAGCGGTACAACATCGACGAAGTTCGTCTCTGCCTTGTATGCCACGTAAAGCTTCAAGAATTCTTCAGAGATACATGGGTCAAGCGCCAGGACTTCCTTGCGGAAAGCAGCGAACAGATCGCGAAGCGCAGCTCCCTGTAAATGAGGATGGTCTTCGATGCTGTATTGCTCTCGCACGGCGGCTTTGGGTCTGTAGGCCTCGGCGATCTCCTTTGCTAAATTTGGTGCGGGCCAAACTCCAACAGCGGATTTCGCGAGCTTGGATGCTCGTTCCTTGATGGCGTCTTCATTCCAGTTGTCGAGTTGACCAAGGCCCGCGTTCACGCGAAGTGGGCTTTCTGCGAAGCCACCTTCCATATCGCGTTTTTCTTTGAATGGCTTATCGCTGTACTCGGAATTGTAACCGGTGAGGGTCAGGTTCCCGAGTGTATGCAGCCATGTCTCTTGAATGCGTTGCCACTCTGGGCCAAGCGCTGTTTGCCATGCCTGCGACAGTTCCTCGTTCTGAGGCATAATGTGTTCGATGGTGTATTCGTCGACCGAAACACGTTCTTTGCGCCCGAAATTTTCAAAGCGGCGGAGCCAGTAGCTACGGCTACGGAAGTTATAAAGATCGCGCGTCTGGATATCGCGCTCAAATTCATCGTCCTTGGGAAAACGGCGATAGGACGGAAGGTTCATGAAGTGGGCCTGTATGCTCTCTAGGTAGCGGTCCTTCTTGAGCGCCTTGGTAAAAGTTGCGAAGGTCTTGTTCATCGAGTTGGTCGGGATCGCGCAAATCGCGCGGCGGAACACATAGGCCTCTATGAGGCGGATCGCCTGCGCGAGTTCATCCTTGCTCAAAATCCCTGCCGAATAATCGTGATAAAGTTCAAGCAAGAAGGGATAGGCCACATCGACCTTGAGCTCTCTTAAATCATGGAACGCTTGGGCAAGATCGGTATCCGTCTCCGCGCCAAGGGCCATCGCGCAGTAGTAGCGGGCGTAATCACGGATTTCTTTAACCAGCGGTTCAACGTTGTCGCCCGTCGCCCCGATGGCCCGCGCGTGGGCCTTGAAGGCTTCATAAACTTCACCGAGCTTGGGAATATCGCCGGTCTTGACGGTCAGATAGTGCCGCATGAATCCGTCGAAATGCGTGTTGTAGGCTTCCTGACCGAAGGAGACCTCCATCGGTCGCCAGAAATTTTCGTAAAGACGTGTCTGAAGGCCAGGTTCCAGCCCCATAAGAATGAAGTTGCGGATCAGGTCGGCCTGACTTAGCTCGCGGCCTGTAGAGTTCATGCTCTCAAAGATAAGTTGGGGATTATCCTGATCGCGGTTGAGGGCGATATCGACGACCACGAGCTTGGCGAGTCCAGTGCAGACCGCTTTCAGATCGTCCTTGCAGCCAGCGATCAGCTCTTCGAACAACGCGAAATTTTCGGTGACGCGGATCGAATGCTCGGCGGGTTGCTCATTGCCGCCAACAATCGCCTTTAGTGTCTTCTTGTCGGTCTGGGAAAGAAGTAGCTTGAAATGCCGCTCGCCCGTCTCCTCGGGATTAAGCAGATAGTAGTTGCGCAGTTTTCGGGCAGAAAACCCGTCAACGGGTTCCTCATCGCCAAGTGCGTTGGCCAAAGCCGCGAGCAACAGCGTCACGGTGGTCAGGCGCTGCTGGCCGTCGATCACCAGAAGCGGAGCCTGATGAGAGACCTGCGACAGGCCTTCCTCGATATAGACAATCGAGCCGACGAAATGCACCGATATCGCATCGTTCTTGCCCGTGCGGAGGATGTCATCCCAGAGCTGACGGCATTCCTTTTCCGTCCAGGAATAGGTTCGCTGATAGATCGGAATCACGAATTGAGGTGACTTCTTAAGAAATGCGAGGAACTTGGCTTCTGTTGCTTTCATTGATCAAAGCTCCTCTCGAAATGCACGCGGCTGAAGCGATGGATCGCCTTTCTCGGTATGGAAAAGACGGGTGAAAATTCGGACTTTAGAAACTCGAACTGGCTCATGCGTCACCTCCCGCGTAAATTTTTGCAGCATCAAGGCCATCGCTTAGATAAGGAGCAAAACCTGCAAGCAGCACGGATACCGCAACCATGTCTCGCATATCGATGTCGCGAAGCGCGCTGGCGGGATTACCTGCATGACGTATTCCTGGATAGTTGGAGCCAAAACCATAAAGCTTCTTCATTGCTTCCCGCACGGTAACATGAGGCCACGTATTCAATTGATCGCACATGCCCCCCAACGATCCAGCAGTAACACCCGGACAGTGTCCGGCTATTGCTTCAAGCAAGATCATCTGTTTGTGGATGCAAACCTTGATGCGTTCACCAGACTGGCCGTTCCGCAGGTCGCGCATGGACTCCTCAAACTCCCGCATGGCAGCGCTGAGTGCAGCGTCTTGGCTGGTCGTCTTGCGCAAATCATTAAAAAGCTTCGAGAAGACCCTAGGTAAAGTCGGATGAAGTGTGAAGGGCCTGCGCAGTTCATAACGCAGGCTATATGTTTTGATGAAATCGGCAACGAGTTCAAAGTACCTGTCGATGAGCTGTGGGTGCCCTATATCTTCCAGCGCAACATGAGCGCGTTCAAGAAACTTTATGATAGCCGCTTCGCCGTCGATCTTGGCGGCCTTGGTATCCCGAAACGCTACGCGCGCCTGTTCCTGACTGTCGATTATGTCGGCGAGTTCTGTTGCCGGGTCGAGACGCGTAACGAAAGATCGCTCCAACTCGCGATAGAGTTCACAAAAGAGGTCATCAGGTGCATCACGATGGTCAGCAAGTCTTTTCCAGACTTTGCGCCACATCTCTGACCATACAGCTGAGAACTCACCCGTCATGTTAAAGCTCCTCTTGAAATGCTTGATGTTGGAGCGACCCAAAAAGCGCCTCAATTACATCTAGACTTTTTTGCAGAGAGGCTGTTGGCCCCGCGATTGCACGGATTCTTGAGGAGAACCTGCGCTGGTCTTCGATAGGAGGTAGCGGAATCTCGACCGGGTAAATGCGGGAGCCTGATACAAGTGGCTGAGCAGAGCGCCCAGCGTATTGATTGAGGTTCGCGGCTTTGAGTGCCTCAGATAAATAATCCGTCTCAATATCAACTAACTTCTTCACTATTAGTGCATTATCAGTCACCCACGCTTTCTTTTCTGTCACATGGACAGCGCCACAATATACGCCGACCCGTCCTATGATTACTGTTTGAGGGTCAACAAATGACTCATCATGCCAACCATTGATTCCATTCCCACCATACACAGGCACATCGCCACCGCGCATTTGCTTGGCCGTGAGTCCATTACCACTTTTGACCTTGATCAGGCTCCCAAGCGGTTGGAAATTCGTACATGTAGAGAACATCTGGTGGAATATCGAAGCTTTCAACTCGCCGAATTTATCAATGGCGCGCTGGCGCAGGCGGCGCAGCGCATCCGCCTGATCGAGGATCGCCGCAATCCGCTTCTGCTTGTCGAGCGGTGGAACCGTCACATTAAGTTGTTTCAGATCACTGAGGGCCACGTTAGAAACCAAAGCATGCCTACCCATACCGGCTATTCTGCCCATAGCATTTTCGAGTGCGTAGTAGAGCCACGATTTATCGATCTGTCGTCGTGGCGTTACGCACACAATCCTTTGATTTAGTAGAGCTTCTGGCCCCTTCCAAATGGCCGTACGAAAGCTCCCCGAAAGGGTTAGTAATAAATCACCTTTCCTGATCACGAAACGATCTTCGTAAGCTTCAGGCCAATATTTAAAATCAGTCGAAGCATCACTTCCTACATTCTGAATTCTAATAATCGGCATGCCTCGAACTTCATCAGTGAAAGACTTGGCTTTCCAAGCATATCCAGAGAAAAAGTCAGCAACGTCACCTAGAGGAGCGTTTTGGGTCATAGCATATCCTCCAGCTGGCTGAGGCCATTGCTGATCTCGGTTTCAAGAGCGCGAAGCTCCGCGATAATCTCCTTCGGGTCCTGATGCTCGATTTCTTCGTGCTCGACTTCCTTGTATCGGTTAAGTGAAAGGTCGTAGTCGACGGCGGCGATGTCCGCCAACGGCACGCAGAAGCTCTGATCAGTGCGCGGATTTTCTTGCTCGACACCATCTTTTTCTGCCCACCTGTTTATGAGGTCAGGCAGGTTGTTCTTTTGGTGCTCTGCTTCGCTAAGCCCTTCGGCAGGAACAGCCCCCAGCTTTTCAGGCGGCAGAAGTGGTGTGCGTTTATCATCGAGGGACATGCCATCGGCCAGCACATCATAGAACCAAACGTGATCTGTACCGCCGACACCCGTTTTGGTGAAGACAAGGATCGCGGTTGATACGCCCGCATACGGCTTGAAGACCCCAGACGGTAGCTTGATCACCGCGTCAAGCTTGTGATCCTCCACCAGCATGCGGCGAATTTCCTTATGAGCTTTGGACGATCCGAACAGCACGCCATCGGGCACAACAACGGCAGCCCGTCCGCCTGTTTTCAGCAAGCGCAGGAACAGTGCCACGAACAAAAGCTCGGTTTTCTTCGTTTTGACGATCTTTTGAAGGTCCTTGGCCGTGCTGTCATAGTCCAGCGATCCGGCGAACGGCGGATTGGCAAGTATCAGGGAATACTTGCCCGCATCAGCGCTGTTTTCTTCTGCAAGGCTGTCACGGTAGGACACATCGGCGTCCTCAACGCCGTGCAGGACCATGTTCATTGCCCCGATGCGGAGCATGGTCGGATCAAAGTCAAAACCATGGAACATTTCTTTGTGGAAATGCGTGCGTTGCTTTTCATTGCGAAACAGCGCGGGGTGGTTTTTGCGCAGATATTCTCCGGCAGCGACCAGGAAGCCGCACGTGCCCGAGGCCGGGTCACAGATAACGTCATCAGGTGTCGGAGCGGTCAGTTCGACCATCAACTGAATGATATGGCGCGGCGTACGGAACTGGCCGTTCTGTCCAGCACTCGCGATTTTTCCGAGCATATATTCGTAAAGATCGCCCTTTGTATCGCGATCATCCATCGGAATCTGGTCGAGCATTTCGACGACCTTGGACAGAAGCGCCGGGCTGGAAAAACCAAGGCGAGCATCTTTCATGTGCTTGCCGTAGCTGGAGCCTTCTTCGCCAAGCTGGCGAAGAAATGGGAAGACATGCTCATCGACGACTTCCATCATTTCGCGGGCTTCAAAGTTTTTAAAGCGCGACCAGCGCATATCCTCATACGCACGGCCTTTGTCGTCGTTACCTTCAGGGAAAATTCGGCGCTCCATTTCGAGGCCAAGAGTTTCAGCTTTGCTTTCTTCAAGCGTGTGCAGATCATCAAGCCGTTTGATGAAGAGAAGATAGGTGATTTGTTCGATCACGGAGAGGGGGTTGGACACGCCGCCTGACCAAAAAGCATTCCAGATTTGGTCAACCTTGTTTCGAATTTCGCCTGTCAGCATGCTCTTTCCTGCTTTCCTTTTTCGTATCGCCTTGTGAAGAATTGGGATGGCTCTCGACATAGGCACGCATGAACTCGCGGATTACTTATGCGGCTGGTTTGTCCTGCACGCGGCAAATCTCCACAAATTTTTCTCGCAAATCGTTTTGAACGCAAATGCGAAAGCCAGAATCTTTCTTCATGGCGCTATGGTACACAATGGATACAGGGTTGTGTAGGGATTATTTTTCACTTTAACATATGTATGGTTGTCAGATATCTGGGGATGAGGTCCCAAGGGGCGGCGATACGCCTTTTGGTCTATGGGGTCCAGGGGAGACGAGAAATCTCCCCATAGTCGCAATCCAGCCGCGATAAGGCTGGCGGCATCCAATCCGCGCAGGGTTGGCCTCAATGGCATTGTCTGGTTTCAAAAGGGCAGGAACGCCCTTTTGTCGATGGGTGCAGGGAGAGCGAAGTCTCCCTCGCGAGTGGTTAAGCGGTGATACGCTTACATGGCTGGGAAAGGCCCAATGCCTAGCTCCAGCCATCTGCCGGAGGGGATGCAACGGGGAACGCGCCAGCGGGTTCCCCTTGCCAAGATAGGTGTTGTCTGACAACACACATCTTGCATAATGATCTTATTCTCAGATTGAGCAATAATGAGGATGCTGATTAGGGTCACGATATTGCTGTGACTTTATTCGGCGCGTCATCCGGGTCGTACACATCTTTGGTCGTCTTTGAATAGTAGGCCCCTATTTCGTTTTGCTGGCTATATGCATTTTGGGCAGGCTCAGTTTTTTGATGCTTTCTCCACGATTTTATCAAAACGACTGTCCATACATGCGCTCAGGTCAGTTGTTATAAAACGACCATCAATGAATAGACTGAAAATCGTTGCCGGGCTGGGGGCGTTTTGCGCTGCTTCAAGGCTGTCCAGTTTGACGACAGTTCGGGAGAGATTCCGTTTTTCGCAGGTCTCTACAAGCGAGGTGTTGATATGAAACTCCGTAAACGGACAGCGGTTGGAATAGTATACCGTTACACCCTTTGCATCTGAGCCAAGACCTTTTCTTGCACTTTCGGTAAAATACGGTAGCCCTGCATTAGAAGCCCTTTCGGCATCGAGAACCAAGAGGCTAAAACCACTCTCCAGCGTGTCAACTTCGCGGAATCCTTGCCTCAAGAGCCACTTACCATCGCTTTGAAAATGCATCTTTTTCTTTCCTGCAACCGCGACAAGGCCCGCACGGTTCTGCTCTTCCACATCCTGCATGGCGAGGTTTAGAAGCGCCTTGCCATGGCCTTGTTTTTTGAAACGCCCGGACACCCAGAAGCAGCCCATAACCATCCAGTTGGGCGCAACAACAGGCATCCATGCCTGTTCCCCTGGGCCGTATTCGATAAATACCTTGCCGCGCTCGTCCAAACGGCGAAAGCGATATCCATGCGCATACTGAACTGATAGCCATTTTTTCTTTGCTGCGTATCCGGTGGCACTTTTCTTGTCGGAAATCCCACAGCAAATGTGCTCATTTGGAAGAGTGTCTGGGGTAAGAGTTATCATAGACATTTTATTTCCCTTTTTTTACAAGTATGCCTCATTTTTTTGTGTAGAACCAGTTTGATATCTATATCGACGATCTGGTTCGCAATGATCCCGATACAAAACACCGCTTTGACATTCTCACATCAATTCCCGGAGTCGGCAAGGTCACGGCGACGACATTATTGACTGATTTGGAAGAACTTGGAGAGGTGAATAGCAAGGAAATTGCGCTCTGGCAGGCCTTGCGCCCATGAACCGTGACAGTGGAAATATGAAAGGTACGCGCATGATCCGTGGTGGCTGGATACAAATCAGGAACATGCTCTATATGTGTGCTGTCGGTTTGTAGCGGTGGGATGGACCGCTCGGATATTTTTATCGTAGGCTTGTCAGCGAAGGTAAAAACCCCAAAGTTGCACTTACCGCTGTGGTACGAAAACTTGTGATCATTGCGAACACACTAATCACGGAAAATCGCGAATGGCATCCGCAAAACCCCACCTGAAAAGCAGACCTTGTTTCGCTTGAGCGTTGGGATGGCTCCGCTTAACCGCGGTCTGCTCATTATTCCATTCAGTCAGAAAAACAAAAAATCTGTTTGACTTCTCAACACAGAAGCTTGCGGTATTTTCTTATGCCGTATGATGTGCCTTCGGCTATCTTGCAGTGCTGGTGCTTTAGCACACAGCTCGCCATACTTACTAATGGTTCAATTATTGCAATGGTTGGCTTGCCGATCTGATGGACAGGCGTATGATTTGGATCGAACATATCTATGGCATTTAGTGCTGCTCGCAAGCTGGGTCGGATTATGCAACGTGAATTAATAACAGTTAAGTCTTCTGTCTACTTTACGCTGTTCCATCCGTTTGCAGGCTATCCATTCGGCTATACCATCTGAAACTCGGCCAATTCCGATACCTAAACCAATTCCAGCAACCCCAGAGATTGCCGTATAGATTGGATTTTGAAAATAGTAATGCCCACCAATAACGGCAATTGCATTAAATAAACACATCATAGATATACTATTATATTTTGATTTTTTAATATTATTAAATATTTCCTTCATTTTATTTCCTCATTAAGTCTACAGCTCCTCCAATTAGCACTCCTATACCTAGAAATGTACTTTCCCTTTGATAGGTCATCAATGGTGGCAAAGTGTTGTTAGCTAATCCAATGCTTGCCCCGCCGACCATCTGAAGAATTGAGACTGCTGCATTTCGCTTTATTATCTTTTTTTCTTTGCGTTCCAAACATCTACTTCTCGTCACTTGATCCATCTGATGGTAATGGATTGCTGTAATTGTTTCAATAACATTATCAATCTCAAGGGGCTGCCTATGACTCATTGTCATATAAGTGATCTTGCCTGCATATTTCTTGCTCGAGTTTGTAGCCTCAGACATCACTCTCATTTCTTGATTTAGAAAACCATTAAATTCAGGAATTGTCTTTAGATCGTCTAAGGCTACCAAATCATATTTAAATTTATTTTTTGAAAATAATTTTCCATCGTTCAAGGTTCTAATAAGATGATCAAAGCATTTTTCTACTTTTTCTTCATTTTCTTTATTTTTGCCAGGGTTAGAAATGAATTTTCCAAAAGAACGATTATACTGCCTAAGGGCTTTAATAACTTTCTTCTTTGCGTAGTATGTAACAAGGTATGCCATAGGTTAGTAATTTCCGTTAAATTATTGCATTGCATCCACGTGAATTCAGAGTTGTTTTACGGTCAAATTTCAAAAAAACAATAAATAATCGTAGATATGTATTTGCTATCGAAGACTATAGCTCCCCCTAAAAGAGGGACAGTTGTCTTGCGTTTGGTTCTGCGCTTTTCCATGTCGGCGATTGCGCTTCGGTTTCAAGCCATGCCTCCACAAACGCCACGGCACCGCCAGCTTTGATAATATGCTTTTCATTCAGGAAATGCGATTTAAAGCCAGTATCCGTGATCGGTATCGGTGCAATCTTCGGATTGAGGGATTGGATTTCCAGATAGTCGATATTGCAGTCGTACCAATTACTGCTATGCATGACTTCAATCATGATGCTATTACAGTTCGTTAAATGTTAAAAACCACTTGTCTGCCTGCATAATAGTAAGACATGGCAGGTCGCCTTTTCTCGGCCATGCAGCTCCGATTTCACGGAGGGGCACTGCTTGTTGATGTGGCGCAGCACATATTCGCCATGAACGCTCAAGTACATGGGATTTGGATATCAGTAATCAGCAAATCAAAAGCAGATAGAATATGACTGAACAGCAGCTATTTAAGCGCTTCGCTAGAGAAAGGCGGAATGCTGCGGCCTATGATGCGGGTGATAAATCAGAAGAGGCACAGCTTTTTGCTGTGTCACTATCGAGCTTTCAGGATCATTTAGCCTGGACCCGTTCTGCTATAAACAAGCAAGACATGGGTGCCACCATCATTCCCGGCTATATCGATTTGATGACCCTCAATGCTTTTGCCGATTATCACGGAGGCACGCACTATATCGGTATGCATCAGGCGCTGTTTGTTACAATTTTAGAATTTGCCTATTACTGTTTTGCGCAACGGGGTTTCTTTCCCGGAATTGGTAATGCATCACTGGAAACATCGCCAGAGCCTATTGATGATCAGGCACCGGGATTATGGCTGCTGGATCAGACCGTAAAAGGCATGCGAACTATTCCTCACCGCGCCAACCGGATTTTACCGAATGATCCTGAACGTTCTGTTGCCGCTGTCTATCTGGCGCTATTGATGGTGCGGTTTGTCTGGTTGCATGAAATGGCCCATTGCATGAACGGTCATGTCCATTATGTGCAAAGCAAGGATTTGTCCCAGTCATTGAATGAAATAGCCTCCCAAGAGGTATTGGGGCTGGTTAAACCCGTACCAGCAAGAAATATCCAAAAATGGGATGCGGCTCTGCGTTGTCTTGAATATGACGCAGACCAAACAGCCTTTTGGGGAAGTTGCCAGATACAGATTGGTGGGAATGAAAATATCCAAGGCATAGCGGCAATGGATATAACCTCACGCCTTGAGCTTACCGTGTTTGGCACTTATGCCATGACATGGCTCTTTGAGACCTATCAGAATTACTTTAAGGTGCAATATGACTCCACGCACCCGCAGCCTGTAGAGCGTCTACAGAGTATCTTCAATTACGCTGCAAGGCATATTACTCCTCAAGAACCAGATTTTATTACCTTGCAAAAAACGGCTTTGCAGCAATTCAATACTATTAGGCAGAAAATTCCGGCTGTGTTTGATATGAGAAAACTAGAAATCAAACCGCTCGCTGATGAAAAGCTTCTCGCAAATATCCGTAAAGCACTGCTCTCCTATCGCTATGATGTGAACAGCACATTCAGGCGGTAAACGGCAACGGAGTCTTCTTGGGCAGCTTTGACACTATGGGCAATGCGTTTGAGCAGTTCTGGCTGGATTGCATTGTTATTATGGAGCATTCGTCCAATTTGCGCGATTAGATCACCTGATCCAATTATAAATACATAGCCATGTAGGCCGTCATGCTCGGTATCAGATAAAGCAATGGGCACTCCGGTTTTTGGATCAATGGGCAGGCGTTGTTTCCCTTCTTGAACGGGAGTGACAAAACCACCTCCATCCACGCCAAGGGGCATGGGGTGCCAATTGCCTTTGTAATTCTCAAATCCGATCAGTAATCCGGCATGGGCACTGTTAATCCAAAAACAAAAATCCTGCCCAAGCCTCAGATGAGTTTTAGATTTGGGTTGGTTGTGGCTCTGCGCAGTCAGGCTTAGCTCTTCCAGGATATGCACATCGGCACGGTGCCACTCACCCTTTTCTTTCAGAAAGTTATCCCAATTCGAAAGCTGGGATGCATCAAATATCTCAGGTGCACGGCGCACACCTTCCCCAAGGTGATGGGCAACAACCCATTCATAAAGGGTCACAAATTTATTTATGCCGATATTCCCTTTACGCAAGTTGTCTTCAAATTTGTCCCCAACAGATATTCCTGCTTTTCTGAAAAACGCCTCCCAAGTTATCTCAAGCGTATTTTTGATTGCTTTACAGACGGGATAGAAGGCCTTTCGCTCATCAAGCGTTGATTTATGCGGATCAAATGCCAATCCAAACTCTCCTCAAACATAAATGGCCGTTACCTGAATAACCTGCCCTGAAACCGCGCCAATACCGAATTTGGAAAGGTATAGAGGATGTATAGCAAAAAACGAAATATTATTACGCGGAATTTGCTTGGGATATTAGGACTTTTGTCCTATAGTGTTCTCTTTATGTTCTTGTACAGTCGATGGTCGATTGTAAAGGAAAAAGGAGACAAACAGGCAAGAGACGCATTTGCAATGCGAGAAGGAAAAAAACAATGGCCAGCCCAGACGAAACAGACAACGATAGCCCAAGACCAAACCTCATCATTGATTGGGAGCTATACGGGGAATATCTAGAAGAGGCTGATCTCACCGATGATCAGAAACGCGAATTTATCGAAACCCTCTGGTCAATTATGGTGAGTTTTGTTGACCTGGGCTTTGGCATTCACCCTCTCCAGCATGCCTGTGGGCAGATTGATCTCATTCCTACACCTGATTCCGCTGTTATGTTAGAATCGAAAGATCATAAGCAACAAGATGCATGTTTAAACGCTGCGGGTCACAGGGATGGGACATGCGGGGATAAGGAGGATTCATGACAGGCAATGGAAAAGATAAAAACAGACAAGGCCAAAAAGCTGTGATTTATGCGCGGGTCTCTGGGGCCAAACAAATGCGCGAAGGTGATGGTCTGGCCTCTCAAGAAACCCGTTGTCGTGAATATGCCTCCTATAAGGGGCATGAGATCATTAATGTGTTTCGGGATGATATATCCGGTGGCAAGGCTGCCCGTCCTGCCATGGCGGCCATGCTGTCCTATCTGAAAGCGCAAAGGGGGCAGGATATTGTCGTTATCATTGATGACATCTCCCGCCTTGCCCGTGGGCTGGAAGCGCATCTGGAACTCAGAGCCTCTTTGGCAAAGGCTGGAGGCAAGCTTGAATCGCCCTCCATTGAGTTTGGCGAAGATTCCGATTCCATTCTTGTTGAAAACCTGCTGGCCAGTGTGGCCCAGCATCAACGTGAAAAGAATGGTGAGCAAACCTTCAACCGCATGCGGGCGCGCATGATGAATGGCTATTGGTGCTTTCAGGCACCGGTGGGGTACATCTATAAGCGCGTGGCTGGCCATGGCAAATTGCTGGTGCGCAATGAACCTGCCGCCTCCCTTATTACCGAAGCCTTGGAAGGTTATGCCTCTGGTCATTTTGAATCCCAGGCTGAGGTAAAACGGTTCTTGGAGAGTCATGACGGTCTCTTCAAAAAGAACAAATACAATGAAATCCCCCAGCAACGGGTGACCGATATACTGACCCGTCCCATTTATGCGGGTTATATCTCGCATAAAAGCTGGAACCTTGATCTGGTGCCCGGAAAGCATAAGGGGCTGATCTCCCTTGAAACTTATCAGAAAATACAAGCCCGGCGTGATGGGGTGGTAAAAGCTCCAGCCAGAAAAGATATTAGCGCGGATTTTCCGCTAAGGGGATTTGTGACTTGTTCTGATTGCGGAACGCCGCTCACCGCTTGTTGGTCTAAAGGCAAGAACAGGAAATATCCATATTACCTCTGTGTCACAAAAGGGTGTGCTTCAAAGGGTAAATCCATTCCGCGGCAAAAGATTGAAGATGCGTTTGGAGAGATCGTCCGTTCATTGCAACCAACGCCAAGCCTCTATCAGCTCGCCAAGGCCATGTTTAAACAGGCATGGGGGCAGAGACAGGCGCAGGCAGGTGATACAGCGCTGCGGTTAAAACGGGATATTGCAAAGCTTGAAACCCAGACAGAGCAATTATTGGACCGAATCGTTGATGCCAACAACGAAAGCGTGATTACCGCCTATGAGGCCAGAATAGCCAAGCTGGAGCTGGAAAAGGCTATTAAGCATGAAAAACTGGAAAATTCGACCGTAACACCGCATTCATTCGAAACGATGTTCGAACACGCCAGCAAATTTCTCGCAAGTCCTTGTAAATTATGGGATTCTGGTCACGTACACCTCAAGAAGCTGGTGCTCAGATTGGCGTTTGTCGAGCGGATTCCCTATGACCGAAACACAGGCTTTCGAACACCTAAATTATCGTTACCATTCAAAATGTTAGGAGATTTTGACATGACAGAAAATAAAATGGTGCGGGTGGGGGGACTTGAACCCCCACGGGGTTACCCCCAACGGATTTTAAGTCCGGCCTGTCTACCAATTCCAGCACACCCGCAACCTGAATATGCGTTCTGTCATAATGCGAAAGATTTGTCACTTGCAAAATTAAAAAATAACCCATGTGACATATATTCAGGTTTTATTAGTTGCTGTAATACAATATACAAAGTGATCGATTCAGGATTTCAGAATATTTCCTCCATCCTGGAGTCAGAATTCTTAAACAAATTATCCATATAAAAGGCCTGTTCAAGCATGGCTGAGCGTAGCTACCATTATAAATCCGAATGGCTTAACCGGTTGATTGTCATCTTCCCTTTTCTGGCATGGTTACCGCTGACTACCAGAGAAAGCCTTAAAGCTGATATCTTTGCAGGCCTTACCGGTGCTGTAATCGTGCTGCCACAGGGTGTGGCTTTTGCTTTCATCGCCGGACTGCCTCCGCAATACGGGCTGTATACAGCCATGGTAACGCCAATTATTGCAGCCTTGTTTGGCTCTTCAAGGCATTTGATATCAGGCCCGACAACCGCTATTTCCATCGTGGTGTTCTCAACGATCTCTGGATATGCAGAACCTGGAACCCCTGAATTTGTCTCGCTTGCCCTGACTTTGACCTTCCTTGCCGGGGTATATCAACTGGCCTTTGGCTTGGCCAGGCTTGGCATTTTGGTCAATTTCGTTTCCCACACAGTGGTTATCGGTTTTACAGCTGGTGCCGCAATTCTCATCGCCACCAGCCAGATGAAAAACGTCCTTGGCATCAAAATACCCAAGGGTGAATCTTTTTATCATACCTGGGTTGATATCTGGAATCAGCTGGATGCGGTCAATTATGATGTTTTGGCGATTGCCGCCATTACCCTGCTGGTAGCGGTTAGCATCAAAAGATTTGCACCAAAGCTTCCCAACCTGTTGATTGCCCTGATTGTTGGCAGCCTGTTTGCCTATGCAATCAATGATGGCACCAAAGGTATTGATCTTGTAGGGCTTATCCCCTCCGGTCTGCCCCCGTTCTCAATTCCCAATTTCAGCTTTGCAACTATTCGCGACATCGCTCCAAACGCATTTGCTGTGGCTCTTTTGGGATTGATCGAGGCTGTTTCTATCAGTCGTGCAATCGCATCAAAATCACACCAGAAGATTGATGGCAACCAGGAATTTATCGGTCAGGGCCTGTCAAATATTGTTGGCAGTTTCTTTTCATCCTATGCCGGATCTGGTTCTTTCACGCGATCAGGCATTAATTACGAATCTGGAGCCGTATCGCCGCTGTCAGCTATTTTTGCCGCCGGGTTTTTGACACTTATCCTGCTGCTGATCTCACCTCTCACCGCCTATCTGCCAATTGCCGCAATGGGCGGGGTAATCTTGATGGTTGCATATAGTCTTATTGATAACAAACAGATTAGACATGTGGTTGAATCCAGTTCAGCAGAAACCCTTATTCTGGTAACCACTTTCTTTGCTACCTTGTTCCTGGAACTGGAATTTGCCATTTATCTGGGTGTTATTCTGTCACTGATTATTTTCCTTGGCCGTACCTCCAAGCCGGAAATTGCCGCTCTTGCCCCGGATGTGGATTATCGTTTCAACAAGGCCATACTGACCGATATTGACAGCAAGCCGCTGGATGAATGTCCGGCCATGAAAATTATACGCGTCGACATGTCTGTGTATTTTGGTTCACTGAATTTCATCCAGTCAAAATTATACCGGATAAGTGAATATGAAAACCGCAAGCATATTCTGGTAATTGCTGATGGTATAAACTTCATCGATTTGAGCGGTGCTGAAATGCTTTGCGAAGAGGCCGACCGGCTGGATGAAGAAGGCGGCGGTCTGTATTTCACCGGCCTTAAACCGGCTGTCTATCAGTCATTCAGCAAAACTCACGCCATAAAACATATTGGCAATAATCATTTCTTTGATGAAAAACATGACGCATTCGTGACACTGCGCCGCCTGTTGCGCATGCAGGGCCATTGTGAAAATTGCAAATTGCGGGTATTTGCCGAATGCCGCAAGGGTGATGAATAATCAGACTTTTGCACCTTCGGTAATTGGTGGTGCAAATTGCAGCGACATGTCCCATGGCAGATAAATCCATGTATCCTGGGAAACCTCGGTGATAAATGTGTCAACCAGTTTTGCTCCTGCCGGTTTTGCATAAACAGTAGCAAAATGTGCCTTGGGCAGCATATTTCGAACCACCTTTGCTGTGGCCCCGGTATCAACCAGATCATCAACAATCAGGCCATTTTCACCCTTGAGGTCAAGGAACTTGCCATTTGGTGCTTTCAGCACATCAGCTTCGCCCTGTTTGCCATAATCATATGAAGCTACACACACCGTTTCAATCACCCTGACCCCGAGTTCGCGCGCAACGATTGCGGCCGGAACCAGTCCACCACGGGTTACGGCAACAACATAGTCAAACTTGTCGTTCAGCCCGCTTAAGCGGTGTGTCAATGCCCTTGCATCGCGATGAAACTGATCCCATGAAACATGGAACCCCATATGATAGCGTTCATCAACTCCACCTGCCTGTTTGACCATAGTAATACCCCTTTTTACAAATCAGGTCCGCAATAATCGACAGTTTGAGGCAAAAGTAAACCTGCCATTCACCATTTTGTGGGAAATTTACACAAATAATATGGCTGAACTGTATCTGCCCTGCGCAATCAGGCTCAGTTGTGTGGCTGCACTAAACACAAACCAATAACTAAAATTGCATTTGCAAAGGTTTTTCATAACCTTAAAAAATGCTCCGGGGTTCTCAAGGCAATGGCTTTTAATAACGGTACTATCGGCGAAATCATCAAGGTTCTGGATATGGCATCTGTTGAGATGCTGGCCATCTCCCTGCCCGATTCCAGGATAATTGATGTTACAGGAACTCTTGTTGATCGCTGGTCATGTTCAAAATACAATATTGTTGGCCATCAATTGTCACAATCACCGAAAAACCAGTTTTTTGCCCAGTATGTTTCCAATGATGTAACTGATATTTCTGTTCAGGCAAAACGCAATGTTGAGATTGTCTACACCCCAAATACCGGAGAAAAACCGGTTGTAACCAGGTTCAAGCCCTTGCATCATCGTGACGGTGATTCTGAATTTTTGCTGTTGATTGGCGAGCAGCCCGAAAGAGCCAGACAATCCAGTGCCGGTGAAACCGAAGCCAGACTGGAACTGGCTGTTAAAGCTGGCGGATATGCTGTCTGGGATAATGATTTCATCTCTCACAGCGCCAATTATTCCCCGGAAGTTCACTATATTCTGGGATATGACCCGATCAGTGAAGTTTTAACCCCTGCCATATGGGAAGAACGAGTGCATCCAGATGATGTTCATTTGACCATAAAGGCCCAAATGTCCCGCACAGGCACCCCGGACAAGTATTATCGCACTCAATATCGTATCAGGCACAAATTCGGGCATTATATCTGGCTGGAACTAATCGCCAGCATCATTCACGACCCCCTGACTAACCAGCCAACCAAGATCATTGGACTGTGCCGCGACGTTACTGATGAAGCTGATGCCGTGCACCGGATTGAAACCAGTGAACAAAATCTTGCCCGCTCACAGGCAATGGCCAAGATTGGCAGCTGGGTCATGGATATTGCTACCGGCGAGATGGAATGGTCAGCCCAAATGTATGCGCTTATAGGTTCTGAGCGTAAAGACAAACCGGCTGACTTTGAAAACCTGCAATCCATGATGGACAATGTACAACTGGAAAAATGGCTGGAAAGCCTTGAAATAGCCAAAAGCGGGCAGCCAATTGTTGGGCTTGAATGTGATATAACTCACCCGGATGGCGAAATACACCGGCTTGGTGTCCATATTGATATAGAATACGACCTTGAAGGCAATCCGGCAAAACTGCATGGAATATGTCAGGATATAACCGATCAGATATTGCTTGAGCGCAAATTCCTGCAAGCCCAGAAAATGGAATCCGTTGGTCGCCTGACCGGTGGAATTGCTCATGATTTCAATAATTTGCTAATGGTTGTTCTGGGCAATCTGCAGATGATTGAAAAACTGACCACTAATGATGAACGCGCTTCAAAAAGGTTGCATACTGCAATTGATGCGGTCAACAAGGGGACCGAACTGAACAAGCGGCTATTGGCGTTTTCACGTCAGCAAACGCTTGAGGATTCAGAAATTGTTGTCAATGAACTGATTGACGGCATAACCGACATGCTGGAAAAAGCCATTGGTGGTGCCATTGAGCTTGATGTAATTCACACCGGAGAAAAATGGACGGTCAAGGCAGATGTTACCCAGCTTGAAACTGCTATTTTGAACCTAGCCATCAACGCCCGTGATGCCATGAAGGATGGCGGCAAGCTGGTTGTTGAAACTTCAACCGCCAGGCTGGACCGGGAATTCTGCCGCAAGCATGAAGACCTGTTGCCTGGTGATTATGTGGTTATCTCGGTCAGCGACAATGGCGAGGGAATGTCTGAAGATATTATCGACAAGGTCATTCAGCCATTCTTCACTACCAAACCGCCAGAAGCTGGAAGTGGCCTTGGACTTTCGATGATCTATGGTTTTGTCAAACAGTCAAAGGGTCATCTGGATATCAAGTCAAAACCGGGTGTTGGCACCACAATCAGCATATATCTGCCAAAAACCAAAAGCTCTTCTGTTACTCCTTCAATGGAAGAAACTGCCGATTTAAACAAGGCTATATCAGCAACTGACGAGAACAAGAAAGATGCAAAAGCAGATGTTTTTGAGACTGATACGACTGAATCAGAAAAAACTCCGGTAGTTCTGATTGCTGAAGACAATCATCCGGTGCGCAATGTTGCCGTCGCCATGGTTGAAGAAATGGGATACACCGTGCTTGATGCACCTAATGGAGAAGAGGCGCTGGAGCTGATTCGCCAGCGCGATGATATTGATCTGCTGATTTCAGATGTTGTAATGCCCGGTATGAATGGACCGGAACTGGCAACAGAAGCCATGGAAATACGTCCTGACCTCAAAGTATTGTTCGTTTCCGGCTATACCCAGAACACCTCGGAAGAAATTCACGAATTGCCCAATTTCATCGAGTTGATAGACAAGCCTTTCACCCAGGAAGAATTGACCAGCAAGGTTAAAAAAGCCATTGATTCTATTGGCAAGGACAAACAGGCTGCCTGATCAAAGGTCAAAGAAGGGTTTTAACCTGTTCGGCGGCCTTGTTCAGCAAACTCTCATTTCTTGATCTTAAAACCACATTTGAACCATAAAGGCCTTCTTCCACAAACGGATATGAGCCGATTGATACTTGCGGGAATTGCTGCTGGATTTGCTTTAACGGCTCCGCCAGCGAGCCTTCACCGGTTTCAAACCTGATTGATATCGATTTGACCACCTGCCCGGTTTTAAGCTTTGGTGCCAGTGCCTTGAGCATTTTCCTCATGATGGAAGGAACGCCGGCCATAACGAAAACATTGCCAATATGAAATCCGGGTGCCTTGACCTCATCACTGGCAATCAGTTCTGCCCCTTCTGGAAGTCTTGCCATTCGCATCCGGGCTTCATTGGGTTCCACTCCTATTTCGGCAAATAGTGATTTCAGCATTTTTACCGCTTCAGGATGATGTGAGATACCGGTATTAAAGGCTTTGGCAATTGCATCAGCTGTTATGTCGTCATGCGTCGGACCTATGCCACCTGTGGTGAAAACATAAGTATAACGTGCTCTTAAGGCATTAACCGCATCTACAATTTCAACTTCAACATCAGGTACTATCCTGACCTCACGAAGATCAATGCCGCGCTCGCCCAGAAACCTTGCAATATCAGAAACATTGGTGTCCTGGGTCCTGCCGGAAAGTATTTCATCGCCTATGAGAACGATTGCTGCATCCAGATTGTGATTCTTGTTGTGTTGCATGGCAAAAGAATAATCTCATTTTCATCTGTTGGGCAAATAATTATTGCCATCAATCCCTGATTATTATGACAGCATTGAAATAGCTGTGATTAACCGTTAGAACAAACGTCGGGGTAAATGGGCAGATTTTGTTTACATTGGCAAAATCATTAAAGGCGAGAAGATTAAATTTATGAATTATGTTGATGCGTCCGTCTCACCGTTGAAAAACACCGGTCAGATAAAACTGCATGGCAAGGAAGGTTTTGACGGAATGCGCAAGGCGGGCCATCTGGCAGCTGTCGCGCTTGATATGCTGGCTGAGCATGTTGTACCGGGGGTCACAACTGATCAACTGGACAAGCTGACCTTTGATTTTTGTATGGATAATGACGCGGTTCCCGCCACCTTGCACTATCGCGGCTACAAAAAATCCCTGTGCACCTCAATAAACCATGTAGTCTGTCATGGAATTCCTGGTCCCAAGGTTTTGAAAAACGGAGATATTGTAAATATTGACATTACCCTGATCGTTGATGGCTGGCATGGTGATACATCGCGCATGTATGAGGTTGGCAAGGTTTCCCGCAAGGCCGAGCGTCTTAATGAAATTACCTATGAATGCCTGATGCGCGGTATTGAAGTTGTAAAACCGGGGGCAACTCTTGGCGATATCGGCTTTGCCATCCAGTCATATGCCGAGAGCCAGCGCTGCTCGGTTGTTCGCGATTTTTGCGGACACGGGCTTGGGAGGCTGTTTCATGATGCTCCAAATATTCTGCACTATGGCAAGCCGGGTGAAGGTATCCAATTGCGTGAAGGCATGATTTTTACCATTGAGCCGATGATCAATCTTGGTCGCCCGCATGTTAAAATACTGGCTGATGGATGGACCGCCGTCACCCGTGACCGGTCACTGACTGCCCAGTTTGAACACTCAATCGGGGTAACCGCATCCGGCTCGGAGATTTTTACCAGATCACCCAAAGGTCTGGACCATCCTCCCTATAATATCTGAAACCGGATCAGTTGATGGCCAAGGGGGACAAGCAAAAAGCTGTGAGTGACAAGCCACATTATCTGGGACACCGCAAACGGCTGCGCGAAAGGTTTATGAGTTCAGGTGCAGATGCACTGGCAGACTATGAATTGATGGAACTGGTATTATTCCGCGCCCTTCCCCGCTCTGACACCAAGCCACTTGCCAAGACATTGATTGACCGCTTTGGATCCTTTGCCGAGGTCATAAGCGCTCCTCCTTCCCGCTTGCAGGAAGTCAAAGGGGTTGGCGAAACCGTAACAACCGAGTTGAAACTGATACAGGCAGCATCCTTGCGCCTGCAACAATCCAGTATCCTTGACAAGACACCACTGCAATCATGGTCGCAACTGATAGCCTATTGCCGCTCATCCATGGCTTATAAGGAAACCGAGCAGTTTCGCATTCTGTTTATGGACAAAAAGAATATACTGATCGCCGATGAGGTGCAGCAGGAAGGAACCGTTGACCACACACCCGTCTATACGCGCGAAGTTATCAAGCGGGCATTGGAACTGTCAGCATCTGCCATTATTCTGGTGCATAACCACCCTTCAGGCGATGTCACCCCATCACGGGCTGATATAAACATGACCAAACAGATTATCGAGGCTGCCGAAAAACTGAATATTACCGTGCATGACCATTTGATTATAGGACGTGAAGGCCATGCCAGCCTGAAGAGCTTGCAGCTTATCTAGTGTCGAAATCATGTAACACACTGGAACTGCTCATGTTTATTTCACAGATGAACTCGTCCAGCCTGGACAATATCTGTTTGCCGCCCTTGTCACCACAAAGTCTGGCAAGTTGTGGCAGGAATTGCGATCCCCACAATACCGGATTGCCGCGCCGGTTTTTATAGACCGGAACGCAAATACTGTTTTCCTTGGAAAATCCATTGATTATCCTGTCATAATCCTCAGTCATCACCAGAGGCATGTCAGCCAGAACAATCATCACCCCGTCACATTCGCTGCCAGCAGCTGCAATTCCAGCCCTGATGGATGTCGAAATGCCTTTGTCATAATCAGGATTATCAACAAACTGAACAGCAAGGCCGGACAAAGCCCCCCTGATTTCATCTGCGCGATGCCCGGTAATGACTATGGCCCGGTCAATTTTCGCATCCATTAGCTGGCGAACCGTGCGACGCACCATGGCTTCACCATCAAACATCTCGGTCAGTTTGAACAATGGTGCCATGCGGCTGGATTTGCCGGCTGCCAGAATTATTGCTGTTATTTTCATCAAGGATGATGCCTCAGGGCTGCCGTCATCTGGGCCATGATCGAAATGGCGATCTCGGCTGCCCCCCTTGCCCCGATGTCCAGCCCGATCGGGCCTTTTATGCGCTCAAGCCCTTGTTGATCTTTCATCCGTTCCAGCCGCGCTGCATGGGTTCGCCTTGAACCAAGCGCGCCGATGTAAAAACATTCACTGGGCAAAGCCATGCGCAATGCTGGATCATCAATTTTGGGATCATGGGTCAAGGCTATAAATGCGGTTCGCCTGTCCAGAGTATAATCCTTGAGCACCTCATCAGGCCAGCCAGCATGTAATTCAACATCGGGAAATCTCTCACGGCTGGCAAAACCGGATCTTGGGTCAATCACTGTAATCTCATAATCTGCCAGACGGGCTATCGGAATCACCGCCTGTGAAATATGAACCGCTCCGATAATTATCAGTTGCAGGGCTGATTCATACACATGAATGAAACTGTTATCTTCAATCCGGCTTGCCGCAAGCTCGGGCACTGAATACGAAACCGTCTGTGCACCGCTTTCAAGATCAGTAATGCAGCTAACTGGCTGGCGTTTGTCATGCGCGGCAACGATTGCAGCTATATTGTGCAGCTTGCGCTCATCAATGCTTTCAACCAGTATTTTGATACGCCCGCCACAGGCCAGACCAACTTGCCAAGCTGCCTCATTGGCAACACCAAACTCCAATATTGTAAAACCATTGGTCTGTATCAGTTCAACCGCTTCGGTAATGACCGCAGCTTCAACACAACCACCGGAAACCGAACCTTCAAACTCACCATTGGCATCAATGACAAGCCTGGAACCAACCGGTTGCGGCGCCGACCCCCATGTTTCCAGAACCGTCGCAACAGCAATCGCTCGCCCCTGCCCTGACCAGTCAATAGCGGTGGAAAGAATGTTGTTATTCATCGGTTGTGGCAATCGCTTGCAAGAAAATTCAGACTATCTGGAATTAATATATCCATTGCAATTGTTTAGTTCTGCAAAGGCATAAATTACGGGCTAGTTAATCATCCAGTGTGTTGATTAAACACAATATCTGAAGGGCCATGAACATTCAAGTCAATGTCTTGACTGACACAAAAACCACGGGTCAGAAATAGCCAAATCCCGGCAGGCTTCAGCTATAAATTCTTGCATCTCAACCGTCATACCTGCGAAGGCAGGTATCCAAATGGATGCTGAATTCCAATTCTATACTACCCAGGTGGATAACTACACTCTAATGAATGACAATTAGTCATAGATAATCTGAATAACAAAGCTTGAGAGAAGCTTTCATAGCATCAAACCAATACAAAATGCTCAGAACAATTGAATAGAGGTAACATTTACGTAAAGAGTAATGTCTTTAATATGTCAATTTTTTGCCCTATATACATTCCATAGTGCAACCGTTAACTGAAAGGCTGCCATGAGCGAAAATCTTACACCGCGCCAGAAATACATTACCAGACCAGTATTGAACTGGGTCCGTGGTGTGCTCCCCACAATATCCAAAACCGAACGTGAAGCGCTCGATGCGGGCACTATATGGTGGGATGCAGAGCTGATGCGTGGCAATCCTGACTTCTCAAAACTGCTTGCAACTCCCCGATATGAATTAACTGACGAAGAACAGGAGTTTATCGACGGTCCGGTTGAGCAATTATGCCGGATGACCGATGACTGGCAGATAAACTTTGAAGAAAAGGACATCCCGGAAAATATCTGGAAGCACATAAAGCAAACCGGTTTTCTTGGAATGATCATCCCGCCTGAATATGGCGGCAAGGGTTTTTCAGCCACGGCCATTTCTGAAATTGTGATAAAAATCTCATCTACCAGCCCGTCCATGGCGGTTACAGTTATCGTTCCCAACTCGCTGGGACCTGGTGAATTGCTGGTTATGTATGGCACAGATGAGCAAAAACAGCACTATTTGCCCCGTCTTGCCGATGGACGCGATATTCCAGCCTTTGCCCTGACCTCGGTAGATGCCGGATCAGACGCCACCTCGATGACTGATGTCGGGATTGTCTGTTATGAACAATATAAGGGCAAAAAAACCCTTGGCATGCGGGTTAACTGGTCCAAACGCTATATTTCACTGGGTCCGGTTTGTTCCGTGCTGGGTCTGGCTTTTGATGTGAAGGATCCCGATGGTATTTTGGGCGATGAAATTGACCTTGGCATTACCCTTGCTCTCATTCCAACCGACACCAAAGGCGTTGAAACAGGCCGCCGGCACATCCCCTCAATGCAGTCATTCCCCAATGGCCCAACTACCGGCAAGGATGTATTTGTACCCATGGACTGGATTATCGGTGGTCAGCCGCGACTTGGTGAAGGCTGGCGAATGCTGGTAACCGCCCTTGCTGCTGGTCGCGGTATCATGTTGCCGGCCATGTCGGTATCGGGCATGAAACTTGCCACTTTTGCAACCGGTGCCTATTCCAGAATTCGTGAGCAGTTCAACCTGCCCATTTCCCGGTTTGAAGGTATTCAGGAAGTTGCCGCCAGAATTGCCGGTGACACCTACACCCTTGATGCAGCCAGAAGACTGACCCTGCAAGCGCTGGATGATGGTGAAAAACCGGCGGTGATTTCTGCCATAATGAAATATCACGCCACCGAGGGCATGCGCCGCACTATCAATGATGCCATGGATATTCATTCCGGCAAGGCGGTAATTGATGGCCCGAAAAACTATCTGTCATCGGCTTATCGCGCCATTCCCATTGCCATAACGGTTGAAGGCGCCAATATCCTCACCCGTTCGCTGATGATTTATGGTCAGGGATCGGTTCGCTGTCACCCCTATTTGCAGGATGAAATTGCCGCGGCTGAAAACCTGGACCATGATCAGGCACTGCTTGATTTTGACAAGCTGCTATTCGCCCATATTGCCTATTCAACCAAAAACAAATTGCGCGCCTTTGCCCGCGGCTGGACATTCTCCCTGTTATCATCAGCACCGGTCAATAATGAAACCGCACGCTATTTCAAACAGATCAAACGCCTGTCTGCCGCCCTTGCCTTTGTCTCTGACATCTCCATGGCAGTGCTGGGTGGTTCCTTGAAACGCAAGGAAATGCTTTCTGCCCGGCTTGGTGATGTATTGTCACATTTATATATGGTTTCAGCCATTCTAAAACGCTTTGATGATACCGGCAGACCGGCAGTTGATCTGCCAATAGTGCATTATGCCGCCCAGACCAGCCTCAACAAGGCCGATACGGCATTAAATGAAGCTTTAAGAAACTTCCCCAACCGGTTGATGTCATGGTCTTTACGCTTTCTGTTGCAACCATTAGGGGTCAGATGCAAGAAACCCAAAGACAATCTGACAAGCAAGGTTTCCAATCTGATTTCAGAACCAAATGATGCCAGAAGTCGGTTGACTGACGGTATTTTCGTTTCTGATGATATAGAACTTGGCCGGGTGGAAAAAGCCTTCCAGATGATGGTTGAACTCGATCCGGTGAAACAGAAAATGCGCAAGGCCCGGATACGCTCAGCCGATGAAGCAGCGGAAAAAGGCATCATAACCGATAATGAGGCTGCCAGAATGAAACAGGCTCTGGAACTGGTTCGGCAAGTCTGTCAGGTTGATGATTTTACCCTTGAGCAGATAAAATCAGGAAAAACCCGTTAATGAGCCGTTTTGCCAACACCCCGGAACCACCTTATTACGCAGTTATATTCACCAGTCAGCATAGTGGAGTTGATCAGGATGAATACGCCAATATGGCAGATAAAATGCTTGAACTGGCAAAAACCATGCCGGGATATCTGGGAGCAGAATCAGCCAGAGACAATAACGGACTTGGCATAACCGTGTCTTACTGGCGCGATGAAGCCTCAATTGCCAACTGGAAAAGTCACGCAGAACATGTTGAAGCGCGTGAAAAAGGCAATCACAAGTGGTATGATCACTATGAATTGCGCGTAGCCAGAGTTGAACGGTCCTATAATGGCCCGCAACACAAGGCAGCAAAACCATAAAACAGGAGAAACAGATGGCTCAATCCAGCCCGCCGGCAGGTCGCAATGTTTATATCATCGATGGTGCCCGTACCCCGATGATCAAGGCTGGCAGCAAACCGGGAGCTTTCACCCCGGTTGATCTGGCTGTTGAAGCCGCAAGGCCGCTTCTGGCCCGCCAGCCATTTGATCCACGCGAATTTGATGAGGTAATTCTTGGCATTGTCAATGTACATGCCGATGAAGTCAATCCAGGAAGGGTTGCCGCTTTAAGACTTGGTTGTGGCAATGAAGTACCCGGCTGGACAGTGCAGCGCAATTGTGCTTCCGGTCAGCAGTCAATCGACACGGCATTCAGATATATTGCTTCTGGCAAGGCCGATTTGATACTGGCTGGTGGCACCGAGGCCCTGTCACATGCCCCGTTATTGTTCTCTCAAAAGGCTGCCGGCTGGTTCGGTAGTTTCATGAGCGCCAGAACAACGGGTCAGAAACTGGCAGCATTGCAAAACTTCAGACCCGATATGTTAAAACCGTCAATCGGCATATTGCGCGGCCTTACCGATCCGGTTGCAAAGCTCAATATGGGCCAGACCGTTGAAATTCTGGCTCATCGTTTCAATATTTCAAGACATGATGCCGATGCCTATGCTGTGCAGTCACACCAAAGGCTCGCTGCAGCCCACAAGAGCGGCCATCTGGAAGAAATGCACTCCATGATTGATCGCAAGGGCAATATTTATGATTTTGACGACGGTGTTCGCCCTGACAGTTCGGTTGAAAAACTGGCCAAACTCAAACCGGCATTTGAAAGACCATTCGGCAAGGTAACTGCCGGCAATTCCTCCCAGCTAACCGATGGTGCTTCCTGGACGATTATTGCATCTGAAGATGCGATTAAAAAATATGGTCTTAAACCCATGGCCAGAATTGTCGACAGTGAATGGGCAGCACTTGATCCGGCAACCATGGGGCTGGGACCGGCCATTGCCTCATCCAACCTGCTCAAACGTCTGAATTTGAAACGTACAGATGTTGGAGCATGGGAAATAAATGAAGCCTTTGCCGCTCAGGTTCTGTCCTGCCTGAAAGCCCTTGATGAAAAGGACTTCAACCAGAATATTCTTGGACGCGATGAAGTGTTCGGTGAAATCCCGATGGAGCAGTTGAATATTGATGGCGGTGCAATCAGTCTTGGTCACCCGGTTGGTACATCCGGCAATCGCATCACTTTGCATCTGATCCATGTCATGCGCCGTCTTGGCGCCAAAATGGGCATAGCCAGTGAGTGTATTGGCGGCGGTATGGGCGGTGCAATGCTGCTTGAAATCATATAGGGAGCAACGCCATGCGACAGATAAACCAGAAACGCCTTGATGCCCTCAAACAACTGACCATTTCCAGCCTGACCATGCCGGTTGCTGCCGGCAATCAGCCAGATACCGGAACTTTTGAGCACTGGAAACTGGTGCTGGATGAGCACCGGGTTTTATGGGCCATACTCGATAAAAAAGATCACTCCACCAATACCTTGTCAGAAAGTGTTTTGCTGGAAATGGACCAGATGCTGGATATTGCCCATGCTGTTCATCCAGTTGCCCTGGTGCTGCGTTCAGCCAAAACCAACGGTTTTGTTGCCGGAGCTGAAATATCCGAATTTGTCGAAATGAAAGACCCGATAAAGGTCCGCCACAAAATTGAAGGCGGATTGGCCATATTCGACAAGCTGGCTGATTTTCACGCACCCACCATTGCCCTCATACACGGGTTTTGTCTGGGCGGCGGGCTGGAACTGGCGCTGGCCTGTGACTACCGGATAGCAACCCCTGATTCAAAGCTGGGCTTTCCTGAAGTCCTGCTTGGTCTGCATCCTGGCCTTGCCGGAACATGGCGCTCTTTGTAGCCTT
>JALXCV010000109.1 GCA_026990765.1 Hyphomicrobiales bacterium
GCTCAAACACTTCCCTGAACCCCTCCAGATCGCAACCCCACCCCCAACCCCTCCCCACAAGGGGGAGGGGGGCTGTATTTATTTGCTCTAAGCAACCACGGTAAACTGCCCCATCATCCCGGCATCTTCATGCTCTAAAATGTGGCAGTGATACATATAGGGCAGTTTTTCATCGGCGTAGTTTTCAAACCTGGCAATCACCCGCACCGTCTCGCCCGGATTAACAATCACCGTATCCTTCAGGCCCTGTTCGCCGGGATGCGGGCGGCGGCCATTGCGGTCGAGAATCTGGAACTGGATCAGATGCACATGGAACGGATGCGCCATCATTGAGGTGTTGGCGATTTCCCAGATTTCAGTATCACCCAGCTTCACCACCTCGTTAATCTGGTTCATATCCATCGCCTTGCCATTAATGGCAAACGGTTTGGCAAACCCCATCATCACCTGCGGCCCCATGGTCATTTGCAATTCAAATTTGCGAACCCTTGCCGCGCTGCTGGCAGCAATCGGTTCTACTTTCACAAGTTCGGATGGAACCGCATTTGATTTGGCCAGATTACCGGCAGGGCGGATTGCCATGAAGTTAAAGGCAACATCATCACCGCCGCCCATCATCATGCCACCACCGCCCATGCCGCCGCCGAAATTGCGCAGGAAAATGGTCTTGCCATCGCTGACATCAACCACAATCTCACCGCGCTCGCCCGGCCCCAGCAGCATCCGTCCGGTCTGATAGGCACGCGGTAAATATCCGCCATCAGAAGCGATCTGGGTAAAGCGGCGATTATCATCAAAGCCCAGATTGTAAAAACTGGAATTGGAACCATTGAGAATACGCAAGCGCAGTTTTTCGGTTGTGGCGATAAGAGTTGGGGCCACCGCGCCATTGACTATCGGCACATCACCCTTCATGCCCATCATCACATTGTGCATCGAGCCTGTATCATAATAAAGGCTACCATCGCGATTGAAAATCCGCTCCTGCAACACTATTGGAATATCATCCACCCCATATTGCTTTGGCACATCAAGCCCGTCACTGATTACATCATCAACGATCAGCATCCCGGCCAGACCGCGCCATACCTGATTGCCGGTCTGCTTGTGGGTGTGGGAGTGATACCACAAGGTGGAAGCGCGCTGTTTGATCTCAAATTGCGGCGACCATGTTGTGCCCGGCTGGATGACCTGATGCGGCCCGCCATCGGCGCTGGCCGGCAGGTGCATTCCATGCCAGTGCAAAGTGGTGATCTCGCCAATATTATTGCTTACTTCAAACCGCACCTTCTCACCATCGCGAACCCTGAGGGTTGAGCCAAGATAGGAAGCATTAATACCCAGCGTCGGGGTTTTCACCCCTTTGAAAAACTCATGCACTCCGCGCTGCATCGAAAGTTTGAAAACCCGCACCCCGTCCATTACCTCACCGCTCAGCAATTGCGGGATCGGCAATGCCCGCTCCTCAACCGCAGCCATTAATTGCTGCGGCCACAGGGCCACCATCGCAGTAGAACCCATCAAACCGCTCAAAAATCTACGTCTGTCCATTTTTACCTCTTGTTTTCAGTTATTCTTATGTCTGAATATTTATATAGTCCTTCCAGCCACTGGAAGCACAAGGGCAAAAAAGCAATCTTAACCCGATGTAATGCCAATGAGTACTTACTGACACATTTGATCGGGCCAGATCAGCCGCCAGATTTGAACAGTTTCCCGCCTTCTTTCTCTGGTAGTGCGGGGCCTGTCGTGGTAAACCGCCCTGCAATAAACATAACAGGGAAACGCACCATGTCAAAAACACGCACAGAAACCGACAGCTTTGGCCCGCTACAGGTCGCATCCGACAAATATTGGGGCGCCCAGACCCAGCGCTCCCTGCGCAATTTTGACATTGGCGGTGAGACCATGCCGACACCGCTCATCCGCGCCCTTGGCATCATCAAGAAAGCAGCCGCCATCACCAATATGGGGCTTGGCAATCTGGATGAGGAAATAGGCAATGCCATTATTGCAGCAGCTGATGAGGTGATCGAAGGCAAATTTGACGATAATTTCCCGCTGGTAGTCTGGCAGACCGGTTCAGGCACCCAGTCCAACATGAACGCCAATGAGGTTATCTCCAACCGCGCCATCGAAATGCTGGGCGGCAAGCTTGGCTCCAAGGACCCGGTACATCCCAATGATCATGTAAACCGCTCGCAAAGCTCCAATGACACTTTCCCGACCGCCATGCACATTGCTACCGGTGAACAATTATGCCAGTCGCTGATGCCGGCACTGAAACATCTGCACCGCGCCTTGAGCAAAAAGGCCAAACAGTGGGACAAGATCATCAAGATTGGCCGCACCCACACCCAGGATGCAACCCCGCTAACCCTTGGCCAGGAGTTTTCCGGCTATGCAGCCCAGATCGAACTGGCAATTGAGCGGATAAAGGCCTGCCAGCCTCGCATCTGGCCACTGGCACAGGGTGGCACCGCCGTTGGCACCGGGCTTAACACCATCAAGGGCTTCGACAGAAAATTTGCCGCCAATGTAAAAAAGATTACCCGCCTGCCCTTCAAGACCGCCCCCAACAAATTTGAGGCACTGGCCGCTCACGATGCCATGGTTGAAGTATCAGGGGTGCTGAACACCATTGCAGTTTCCCTGTTCAAGATCGCCAATGATATCCGCCTGTTGGGTTCAGGGCCGCGCTCCGGGCTTGGTGAATTGTCACTGCCGGAAAATGAGCCCGGTTCCTCGATCATGCCCGGCAAGGTCAACCCGACCCAGTGCGAAGCCATGACCATGGTCTGCTGTCAGGTCATGGGCAATCATACCAGCGTCACCATAGCCGGTTCACAAGGCCATTTTGAGCTTAATGTCTACAAACCGGTGATCATATATAATGTCTTGCAATCAATCCGGCTTCTGGCTGATGCCTCGATAAGTTTCACCGATAATTGCGTCAAGGGCATAAAACCCAACAAGCAACACATTGCCCAGCTCATGGAACGCTCCTTGATGCTGGTAACCGCGCTTGCTCCGAAAATCGGTTATGACAATGCTACCAAGATCGCCAAGACCGCCCATAAAAAGGGAACAACGTTGCGCGAAGAGGCAATCCGTCTGGGGTTTGTAACACCAGATGAGTTTGACGAGATTGTTCGCCCTGAAGATATGATCGGCCCGTCAAAAGCCAAATGAGCAAACGCTCGGTAACCATAGCCGGCCACCGCACCAGCCTGTCACTGGAAGACGAATTCTGGAATGAACTGAAAGCACAGGCTGATGCTGAGGGCATATCAACCGCCAGGCTGATTGAACAGATAGATAGTTCACGCGGTCAAAGGAACCTTTCCAGCGCCATCAGGGTTCATATTCTGGCCAGACTGCAGACCAGGCAAGGCCTGCCCTGATTCCACCTTGCGGAAACTTCAATAATATGTAGTATGCCCGAAATGTGCAACATGTCGGCTGGGCCCCATGACAGTAATCCTGATCATCGATGACGATAGCAATATTGTGGAATTATACTCTGCTTTCATCAAGGCAGAAGGCAAAACCAGTTGGCAGATAAAAGGGATTGACCAGGTGGAAAAAGCCATCGATTTCATCAAGTCCACCCCTCCAGATATTATCTTTCTTGATAATAAAATCCCGCCACAGACAGATTTTCGCCAGCCACTGGCAGATATCAAGGCAACAGGTTTCACCGGCCCGGTAATCATCCAGTCAGCAGCAACCGAACTTGACATATTTGATCAGGCCGAAGCTCTGGGCGCTGCCATGGTTATGGACAAATGGCAGGTTCATTCTGAAACTCTGGTGGAACTGATTGAAAAGCTGACCTGATAGCCCCGGCGAGAATAAATACGCAATCAACCGGGATGCCAACCATTGACTGCATATCGCCCTAATTCCAGTTGTTTCTAACCCTTGGTTTCCTGATTTTCTTGCGGGGAAGCACAGGTTTGAACAGGTTTAGCGGCAATGGTGGTTCATTATATCTGAAAGGTTCAAGCTCTATTGGCGCATCTGGTATATCAGGCAGTGGGCTTATATCAATTTCAGGCTTGCTGCGCGGGGTAATTGATTGTGCCGGTTTGGCTTTTGCCGCTTTTGCCTTCTGCGCTGCAATTCTCTTTGCTTCAGCAGCCTTTGCCTTTTGTTCGGCAATTCTCTTTGCCT
>JALXCV010000110.1 GCA_026990765.1 Hyphomicrobiales bacterium
CCATCGGCAATCCCGGCCACTACATCGCGCGCGGTTGCAATATCCAGCTTGCCGGAAGCAAAATAGTCTAAAAAGAACAAAGGCTCGGCACCTTGCACCACCAGATCATTTACCGACATTGCCACCAGATCAATGCCGACCGTTGCGTGCATGCCGCTTTCTATTGCCACTTTCAGCTTGGTGCCAACCCCGTCATTGGCCGCCACCAGCACCGGATCATCAAACCCGCAGGCTTTCAGGTCAAACAATCCGCCAAAGCCGCCAAGTTCCGAATTTGCACCAATGCGCGCGGTTGCCTTTGCCAGTGGCTTTATGGCATCGACTAATGCGTTACCGGCATCAATATCGACACCGGCGTCTTTATAAGAGATTGAGTTCTGGTCTTGCTGTTGGCCGGTCATTTGACTATCTATAGTATCTGATTAACACACTGGAGCTGTTTTGTTCGCAATGGCGGCAAAGCGCAAGTAAAAACGGCGGGCAGGGCACATTCGAGGCTTTTTCGCCCTTATTATTGTGGAAACATGCCAGCAATGGGGGCGCAAACAAATTGACGAATCAACTGGCCAAAATCTGTTCCATGGCTATAGCTGCATTGCTGTTTGCTGCTTTACCGGCTCTTGCTGTTGAAAGGAACCCGATCTTTGCTGTTTCCGGCATCAAGGTCGACACCCGCGATGAAGATGCCGCCAAGGCCAAGGTCAAGGCCATCCAGCAGGCACAGGTCAAGGCTTTTGGCAAGCTGATAACCCGGCTTGCCAGTTCTGCCGCCGCCCGCCGGCTTGAAAAAATCGGCCAGCGCAAGATTGGCAGGATGATGGCCTCGCTATCAATTGAAAATGAACGCATAGGCCGACAGCGCTATATAGCCACCCTGACCGTGCGCTTCCTGCCTGGAAAGATCAGAAGTCTTCTCAATAATGCCGGAATCCCGTTTTTTGAAAAACAGGCTCCCAAAACCGTAATCCTTCCGGTTTTTCGCGGTCCTGACGGTAATGTCCTGTGGCGTGATAACCCGTGGAGACAGGCATGGCTTGATCTGAAAGCTGAAAATTCTCTGGCCCCGGTCATTATCCCGATTGGCGATCTGGCTGACACTCAGGCCATAAGCGCTGATGAAGCACTTGCCGGTGATGAGATCAGACTGGAATCAATCAAGTTCAGATATGAGGCAGAAGCCATTCTGGTAGCAATTGCCACGCCCGAGACCAAAAACTCCATTCATGCAACCATGAACGGCCAGTCACCCTATGGCCGTATCAGTTTTGACAAGGTTTACAATGCCGGGCCGGGCGAAGACATGGCCGATGTTGCTGCCCGCATTGCCCGGCGCTTTCATGAAGTAATGACAGTCAAGTGGAAAAAGTCGCAAGGTCCGTCACAATCTGGCGCAGGCGGTGGTGGTATCAGGTCTTTCACCGTCTCTGTGCCATATAATTCAATTGAAGAATGGAACTATATGCGCTCGCAACTATTGACAACCCCCGGTGTTGCCGGGGTTAATGTCAACTCCATTTCTGATAATGGTGCTGTCATTCGCCTGTCATATTCCGGCTCATTTCCCAGGTTCCAGCAAGCGCTGCAATCATACGGGCTTGATCTGAGGAAATATGGCAATACCTGGGTCCTGCAGCGGTATTGATATATGAATGTTCCCCTGAACCTGCCCAATGCGATTACCATGACCCGGATCCTTATGGTGCCGGTAACCATCTGGCTGATTGTTGCCGGTGCTTTCCTGCCAGCTTTCATTGTATTTCTGCTTGCCGGTATCTCTGACGGGGTTGACGGGTTCATAGCCCGCCAGTTCAAACTGCAAACCGAACTGGGTTCTTATATTGATCCGCTGGCTGACAAATTGCTGCTGGTTGGCATTTACATGTCACTGGGGTTTCTGCAACATCTTCCTGCATGGCTGGTAATACTGGTGGTCAGCCGTGATGTTTTCATTGTTGGAGGTCTGATGCTGGCCTGGCTGATAGGCAAGCCGATCAAGATCCATCCGGTTCTGGTCTCCAAGATCAATACCACCATCCAGATATTGCTGGCTGGCATGGCGCTGGGGCTTCTGGCCTTCGACATGCACCATCCATACTGGATTATCTGGGGAAGTGTACTGGCTGGCATATTCACCGTGGCATCAGGTGCCATCTACATGCAGCAATGGCTGCTCCATATGTCAAACGGCAATTCAATTGCAGATGACAGCGAACAGATGTAAAACCAGCCTTATGACTTTCCAGCGACAAATATCATTCTGGGTCGGGGCGCTGATCGCACTGATTGCAATTTTATGGCTGCTTAACGACATTATGCTGCCATTCATTGCCGGAATGGTTCTGGCCTATTTCCTTGACCCGGTTGCTGACTGGTTTGAGGAAAAGGGCGTACCAAGACTGCTGGCAACAGTAATAATCCTGATTGTCAGTCTGGTTATTCTGATCATGCTGGCGATTATAATCCTGCCCATCCTTGGCGATCAGGTATCCAGCTTTGCAGTCAAGCTGCCCGGCTATATCAAATCCCTGATTGAATTGTTTAACTCAGCTGCCCCTGAATGGCTGAAACAGGCACTTGCCTCCCAGACAACAGAGCTTCCTTCATCCGCCGGTCAGATTGCCGCCAAAATTGCCGCTTGGACCGGAGCAGTGCTCAAATCATTGCTCTCAGGCGGTCTGGCTCTGGTCAATATAGCCTCCCTGATGGTGGTAACCCCGATTGTAGCCTTTTACATGCTCAATGACTGGGACCGCATGGTGGCAACGATTGACAGCTGGCTGCCAAGGGACCACGTGGAAACTATTCGCTCTCTGGCCCGACAGATTGATGCCGCCATGGCCGGATTTATTCGCGGGCAGGGCACTGTGTGTATTGTGCTTGGTATTTTTTACGCCCTTTGCCTGATAGGTGCCGGTCTTAATTTTGGCCTGCTGATCGGTCTGGCTGCAGGCTTTTTGAGTTTCATTCCCTATGTAGGCTCGCTGGTTGGCGGAGTGCTTTCCATCGGTATGGCGCTGGTGCAATTCCTGCCGGACTGGGTTGCAGTGATCATAGTTGCTGCCATTTTTGCCATCGGCCAGTTCATCGAAGGCAATTTTCTGTCGCCCAAACTGGTTGGTGGCCGGGTTGGCCTGCATCCGGTATGGCTGATGTTTGCCCTGTTTGCCTTTGGTTATCTGTTTGGTTTTGTCGGCCTGTTGCTGGCCGTACCAATGGCCGCAGCTGTCGGGGTAATGACCCGTTTTGCCCTGTCGCAATATCTGCACAGTAAATTATATCTGGGCACCAATCCGCCCGAACCGGTTGAAGCAGAAGATGGCCAGAGCGACTGATAATCGACCAGCACAACAACTGATACTTGATCTGCCCTTTCGCCCGGCCCTGGGCAGGGAAGATTTTTTTGTATCGCCTGCCAATGAAGCCGCGGTTGCTGCAATTGACAAATGGCCGAACTGGCCCAATCATGTTCTGATACTGGTTGGCCCTGAGGGCAGTGGCAAAAGTCACCTTGCCAATGTCTGGCAAAGTGAAACCGGTGCCAGTCTTATCGATGCCGGCCAGTTGAATATTGATGATCTGCCCGAACTGCTGACCAGCGGTGCAGTGGTAGTTGAAGACCTCCCCGGCAGTGCGCTTGCAGAAACAGCCCTGTTTCATCTGATAAACCTGGCCCGTGAAAAAGCCGCCAGCTTGCTGCTGACATCGCGCCAGCCTCCATCGCGCTGGGGGGTGAAGCTGCCTGATCTGGCAACCAGGCTCAAGGCTGCTACCTATGGTGAACTGACCGGGCCGGATGATACTTTGCTGCGGGCAGTACTGATCAAGCATTTCTATGATCGCCAGATTGAAGTGGATGAAAAGGTAATTTCCTTCATTTTGCTGCGCATGGAACGCTCCATGGCCAGACTGAGCCAGATTGTTGATGAAATCGACAAGCAATCCATGGTCAGCAAACGCAGAATAACCAGACAATTCGTTTCATCGCTGATGGCGCGTCAAGGCGACACTTCATGAAATGGCAAACACGCGCTATTATATGCTCATCAACATATATTTGTATGAGTGCATGCCATGGATCAGCCAACAACAGCCCTTGAAGAAGAACTGGCCAAAATCGGTAATACTCCCGATCTTGACAAGATAACCAGAAATAGTCCGTCACGCTTCATCAA
>JALXCV010000111.1 GCA_026990765.1 Hyphomicrobiales bacterium
CTTTGGTTTTGCCTGAGTGAATGAATGTGCCCTGCAAACCCAGAAAGGAAAACTCAAAATGGATGAAGATTTTCCCAAAAAGACGGTAATTGGTATGGTGCTGGTTTTTGTTGCCGCCATCGTGATCATTGTGCTCAATGCCTGGCACCGGGGGGACCTGACCCTGTTTGGCGGCTAGGGTTTAAACAGTAAAGCGGGCAAAGGCCCTTGTTGCATCAATGGCAAATAATAACGCGCGGCGGGCTTTTTCGGCAAGCAGGGGAAACGCTTGCTGTTGCGGTTTGAGAGATGCTGCCCGCCGCGCTATTTCCAGATTAGGATCTGGAAACTGGCAGTGCTACGAAACGCTGACGGTTTTTTGACTTGATCAGCAGCAGCACGGATTTCTTGCCGGCTTTGGTTACCCGCTTGATGGCGGCTTTGGCTCCGGTAATATCATCAACAGCGATGCCACCAATTTCGGCAATCACATCACCGGGACGGATACCTTTTTCAGCGGCCTTGCCATCAGGGTCGACTTTGCGGACGACTACGCCCTTGCCATCATCAGCCGGTGCCAGAGCAAGGCCAAGGCTGGTCAGGGTTTTACCTTCATTGCCAGACATCAAAGCTGCCTGTTTTTCCGAGCCGGGCATTTTACCGATCTTGACCTTGATGGTTTTATGTTCACCTGAGCGAAGCACTTCAAAATCAACCACTGAACCTGGTGCAACCCTGGCAACTTTCCTTGCCAGATCACGGGCATCTTTTACCTTGTCACCATTGGCTTTAAGGATAGTATCACCGGTTTTAAGACCACCGCTCATTGCCGGAGAATCTTCACTGACACCGGCAATTATGGTGCCATAGGGTTTGTCAAGTCCAAGACTCTGGGCAATATCTTTGGTCACTGTCTGGATCTGCACACCAAGCCAGCCACGGGTAACGCTGCCATTTTCTTTCAGCGATTCCACGATCTGGCGGGTGGTTGAAGCTGGAATGGCAAAACCGATGCCAACACTGCCGCCACTGGGTGAAAATATGGCGGTATTCACACCGATTACTTCACCATTGAGATTAAAGGCCGGACCGCCGGAATTGCCGCGATTGATAGAAGCATCAATCTGCAGGAAATTATCATATGGGCCTGAACCAATATCACGGCCTCGGGCTGAAACAATACCGGTGGTTACAGTGCCGCCAAGCCCGAAAGGATTACCAACGGCCACAACCCAGTCACCAACGCGCGGGTCTTTTGCAGCCAGCTTTACAGCCGGGAATTTGCGGTCGGCATCAACTTTCAACAGTGCAAGGTCGGTTTTTGGATCAGTACCAATTACTCTGGCAGTGAAGCGCTCGCCATTATTCAGCTTGATGGAAACTTTCGAGGCGTTTTTCACAACATGATTATTGGTTACGACATAGCCATCTTCGGAAATGAAGAAGCCTGAGCCTTGAGCACCGGTTTTGCGACCCGGTTTGAACTTGAATTTCGGCAAGTCACCGCCACGGCGCTTGAAGAACTCCTCAAACGGGTTGTTACCCTGTTCAAAGGTTGGGCTGGCAACAGGCTGAAACATTACTTCAACTGAAACCACACTGGGCAATATCTGCTCCACCAGATCGGCAAAACCCTGACGCGGGGCCTGATTCATAATGGTGGTTGCAGCAGCATTGGCTGTTGGTACGGGAATAAAGCTGGTTGCAGCGCTCAGAGCTGTTGCACTCATCAAACCGGCAATTACCAAAGCAGCTATGGTCTTGCGTGAACGTGTCTGTTTGTTCACCGACAATTTGTTGTTTGTCATTGTTATTCTCCAGTCATATCTTGGGAAGTTATGACCGAAATATAGTCCTTGCCGGATTACGGGAACCTTTCAGGGGAATTAAGCTTTCGTAAGGATAAGATACTTGAATTTACAGGCTGAAAACACCAAGCGCTGGCAGTCTTATAATCTGCGTTTGCCGGAAAAGCTCAATGAAACCAGAAAGTTGGCTATCCCCATAAAGGCTAGCGTCATAACCAGTGCATAGGGGAAGCTGTCAATGAAGTAGCCAAGAGCTATTCCGGTAAGGGCGGCTGAACTCATCTGGCAAAAGCCCAGCAATGATGAGGCAGTACCGGCCATCTCGGGAAATGGTGTAAGGCCACCGGCAGTACTTTGCGGCAGCACCAGACCGATGCCAATACCGTAAAACAGGATGGGAACCAGCACTGCCCATACATTATATGGTGTCAAGAATGTCCACACCAGAAGAGCAACAGATGCAGCTGCCAGAACCACGGTTCCCCACCAGATACAATAATCAATGCCTTTTCTGCCGGTCATTCTGGCACCTATGAGTGTGCCGGTAATATAGCCGGTTACACACAGCCCGAAGGAAAACCCAAATGCCAGTTCGCTAAGTCCATAGTGACTTTGCAGCACAAAGGAGGAGCCGGAGATGAAGGCAAATAATCCGGCATAACCAAGACAAACGGCCAGCAGGTAGCGGATGAATATACGCTTTTGCAACAAATAGGCGAAATCTTTCAGCATTGAAGATGCTGACCAGTTGGTTTGTCGTTTTTGATGCAGGGATTCGGGTAGCAGGATGATTATGTTTATCAACAAGCCGACAGAAATAATGGTCATCACCGCAAAATTGGCGCGCCAGCCAAAATATACCTGCAAAAGCGAACCAAGCACCGGGGCAATTGCTGGAACCAGCCCCATTAGAGCACCCATGAAGGACAATAAACGCGCTGCACTGCTGCCGGCAAAAAAATCCCGGACAATCGCCCTTGCCAGAACCACTGGCCCACAGCCACCTATTGCCTGGATAAACCGGGCGGCTGTCAACTGGTCGATTGACTGGGCAAAAGTGCACATGATTGACCCGGCAAGAAACAGGGTCATGGCTGCCAGCATTACCGGCTTGCGCCCATAGCGATCAGACAGGGGACCATAGATAATCTGGCCAACGGCAAAACCGGCAATGAACACCGACAAGGTCAGTTGTACATGCCTGGTATCCGTTGCAAGTGCTGTTCCAATGGCTGGCAGGGATGGCAGATACATGTCAGTTGACAATGGACCGATGGCAGTGAGTAGTGCCAGCAACAGGATTAACGCCTTTGAACCGGGTTTCAAGGTGGTGGTTCTGGCTTTGGAGCGAGATCTAGTGACCATAATTATGCAGATCCCGACCATTGGCTTTTAGCCATTTTTTTGCCTTGTCAGCATTGGAGCAATGGCTTTTGACCAGTGACCAGAAGCGTTCAGAATGATCCATATGGCGCAAATGTGCCACTTCATGGGCGGCAACATAGTCAAGTACAAAGGGTGGTGCCATGATCAGTCGCCATGAAAAAGACAGTGAACCCCTAGCCGAGCATGAACCCCAGCGGCTTTGCTGATCACGCACCCCAAGGCGGGTAAATTTCACTCCCATCTGCTCAGCATATGAATGGGCAGCTTTTGACAAGTCAGCGCAGGCCTGTTTTTTCAGCCAGTCAGTTATCCGGCGTGCTGCATGTTCGGGTTTGCCGGAGACAAATAATTGCCGGTCATCTTCAGATATCCAGACCGGTGTGCGCCTGGTATCGGCATGCACAAGCATATATTCTTCACCGCGCAACAGGATTTTGTTTCCCGGCTCGAAACTGACGGGTTTTTCCCGGCGGGCAGCATGTTTTGAAATCCAGTGTGACTGACTGGCGGCAAATTCCAGTGCCTTTGCATTAGAAGTGCCGGTTGGCACCGTCAGCAACACTTCATCACCCCTCTTGCTAAGGCGAAGGATAATCCGTCTGGCCCGGCCATTATGGCGAAAGCGCACCGGCATGGTCACACCATCAATGATGATCTGGCTGCTGGCGTTGCGGCCAGAGCGAATTTTATTGAGCAAGGAGCGCAAGTTAAATGCCTTATAACCGGAATCAGACTGGCACAGTGCCACAGGCAGCCATCAAGGTCCAGAAGCCAGGCACTTACTATTTAAGGAATTTGACAATCTCAGGGGCGATGGATGAGCGAAAGCGTGAGCCATTGAAAACCCCATAATGACCAACGCCTTTTTGTTCAAAGTGGTGTTTTTTGGCTTTTGGCAGATTTGTGCAAAGGTCGTGAGCTGCCCTGGTCTGGCCAATACCGGTAATATCGTCAAGCTCGCCTTCCACGGTCATCAGACCCGTTTTGCG
>JALXCV010000112.1 GCA_026990765.1 Hyphomicrobiales bacterium
TGTTGATAGTTGTTGCAGCATCTCCATATCAGGGTTTTGTGGATTATAATGCAGTTCATTTATGGTGTGTTTGCAGGCACTGATGGTTAGTGGTGCATTGGTGCTTATGGTGTTGCACATATCAATAGTTGCATCTTTCAGCATGTCGGGGCTGACAATTTCATTGACCAGTCCGCAGCGCATGGCTTCAAGTGCGTTGAGGCGTTTGGCAGTAAACAGCATCTGTTTGGCAATCGGGGGGCTGACCAGAGACAATAATTGGCGAAGGCCCTCAATAGGATATGCCAGGCCCAGCCGGGCTGGAGGCAGGCAGAAAGTTGCATTGTCCGATGCCAGCCGTAAATCACAGGCAATGGCCAAAGCCAGCCCGCCGCCAAAACAGATTCCGTTGATCATGGCAATTACCGGTTTTTCAGCTGAAACTATGGACTGCATGGCATCTACATTGAGTTGTTCATATTGCCGGGCAGCATCCAGACTGGAACGGTTGCCGGTAAATTCTGTTATATCAGCGCCGGCTGAAAAGCAGTCTGATCCAGCACCGCTCAATACAATTGTTCTGACATCGCGATGATTATCCAGTCTTGCTACAAGATCGGGTATGGCCTTCCACATTTCCTCATTGACAGCGTTTTTCCGGTCTGGCCGGTTGAGAATGATCCAGCCGATAGAGGCATTTATGCCTGCGGCAAGACTATCCACGCGAGAGGGCAGGTTGATTGCAAAATCCATGTTATAGTAATATTTCCGTGATGAAATGGGCGATGATCTTAAAATATCAGACAGGATATCCATATTTATGGATAGTCATAAAGCAATTTTATTGAAATTTGGAGTGATCAATGCAGCGAAACATACATTCAGCCCCCAAGATTGCGCTGGTTGATCCGGTATGGGAGCGTATTCGGTCTGAAGCCAAGGAAATAGCTGAAGGTGATCCAACACTTGGCGGTTTCATTTTCAGTGCGGTGTTGAACCATGTATCGTTTGATGCTGCCTTGCAGCATCGACTGGCGCGCCGGATAGGCAATACTGACATACCCAATGATCTGGTAGAGCAGGGGCTTGGTGATGCTTTCAAGGCGGCACCGGAAATTGCCGAGATAGCCCGCACCGACATTCTGGCAACCTATGAACGTGATCCGGCCTGTGATCGCTATATTGATCCGTTTCTTTTTCACAAGGGGTTTATGGCGGTACAGATTTATCGGCTGGGCAACCAGTTGTGGAAAATGGGGCGCAAGGATTTCGCCATGCACCTGCAAAGCCGCTCATCGGCATTGTTTGGTGTTGATATTCATCCTGCAGCGACCATTGGCAAGGGATTGATGATAGATCATGCCCATTCGATCGTAATTGGTGAAACCGCAATTGTTGGTGATGATGTATCGATGCTGCATTCGGTAACTCTTGGTGGTACTGGCAAGGAACACGGACAAAGACATCCCAAAATTGAAGATTGTGTGCTGATCGGGGCAGGGGCCAAAATTCTTGGCAATATCACCGTTGGCAAGGCAACCCGTGTGGCTGCCGGTTCTGTGGTTCTGGAAGATGTACCGGCGCATCGAACCGTTGCCGGGGTTCCAGCAAAAGTTGTTGGATATGCAGGTTGTGAAGAGCCTGCCAAGTCTATGATCCAGCAATTTACCCAGGATGATGAAAATCTGTAACAGGTTTTAACCAAATCAATAACAAGAAATGCTTTCAGCTCTTGCAATTGACCGGGCAGGCAGGCTAATTCATCAGACCTGAAGTCTGCAACAGCAGTTGAATCCATCAAAGGGGTTGATATTAAAGTGTCTCCGCAAGAAATCCAGAAACTAACCAGATATCTGCAAAAAACATTCCAGATGCCTTCCATCGACGTAAAACAGCGTCCGCAAAAGGCTGATTCAGCTGAAGTTTTCATCGGTGATGAATTTATTGGTCTGATATATCGTGATGATGAAGATGAAGACGATATTTCATATGATTTCCAGATGGCAATTTTAAGCTTTGATCTGGAATAAGTCAGAATTCATCTGGCAGGCTTGATGGAAGATGCTACGAATCTGTCGATAGCTTGCCGGTTTTTTCGCCATGCGCCCAGGCGTTGTTTGGGGAAACGGTAAAAGATTGACAGTTTGTTGCTGATCTGGCTTTGACTTTCGCACATTCTGTATCCCAGACCGGAAGCCTCAAGATTGCATTTGATCATATTTACCGGATTGTTCAAATCATCAACGAATAATTGTATGTCATCATATGGCGAATCAGGTTTGAATTTATACAGATACAGTCCAGAAGAGTGGATAATGGCCGGGCCATTGAAGTAAACCCGATAAATCTCCTTTAGCCATTTTGCCTGTGAAAACCGGCTCTTGCTTTTCTCAATAGTCGCCAGCAACCATTTGTCCAGATCGGTATTTTCTATAAAATTGGCATTGCCATCAACCGGTTGCAAAGGGATATGCAGACGTATGGAGGAGATTCTTCTTAAAGGTGATCTCTGGATTTTGCCCAGCATGTATTTTGGGACAAGCAGATCAACATCTTCAAAACTCAAATGCACGATCTTGTTTGGCTGCCGGACAGATTTCTTTGAAGAAAACAGAATATCCGGGTTTCCCTTGAAATAATATACCATGAATGTGACTGCAACTATGAAAACCACACCCAGAAACACGGTGTATATAGTGGTTATTGAGCGCTCCTTTATGCGGCTCTGGCGGGGTGGGGGCAGTCTTGAGTGCATGGTATGAAAATTGCTTGATTTAACAATTGGAGATTTGGCTGCCCGTTCTGGCACAGCACAAATTCAGTTTGAGACCAATTGTGGGAGTGGTCAAGGTGTATGTTGCCTATGTGTTTGCTGTTTTGACCGGCTTTGTCTTTGCCGGTTTTGTATATAGCCTGTTTGTTGTGATTACCGGGCGGGAGCCATCAGAGGACATGATATTATTTCCAACCGGCCATTATCTGCTGGAAGTGCCGATTGTGATTCTGTCTGCTCCATATATTCTGGTTAAAAGCGGTATTTACCGAATATGGGAACGCGGCCATGTTAAACTTGGTACAGCAGCCATTATCGGGGCAGCTGGCTGGAGTTTCATGCAGGGTGTGCTAGTATTGACAGCTATTTACAAATTATGATGAGTCTTGAAAAATGGCGATATATGAACTGGATGGCGTTGCCCCGCAGCTTCCGGCATCAGGGCAATACTGGATAGCTGATAATGCAGCAGTAATCGGCAAGGTGGTTCTGGGCGAGAATGCCTCAGTGTGGTTTTCAGCAGTTCTGCGCGGTGATAATGAATATCTGACAATTGGCGATGACAGCAATATTCAAGATTGCTGTGTACTTCATACTGATATGGGATATCCGCTGGTTGTTGGAAAAGGTGTAACTGTTGGCCATCAGGCAATGCTGCATGGTTGCACTATTGGCGATAATACGCTGATCGGCATGGGGGCAACAGTGATGAATGGCGCTGTGGTTGGTGATAATTGCCTGATAGGTGCCAATACGCTGATCCCTGAAAACAAACAGATTCCTGACAATAGTCTGGTAGTTGGCTCACCTGGTAAAATCATCAGGACTATTGGTGATGATGTGGTTGAACAGTTGCGCATATCTGCAAGTTCCTATGCCCAAAAAGCCCGTCGCTTTAAAGATGGTTTGACTGAGATATCCTGAAAATGAGTGAACCGGCCCTGGGTGGGAACAGGGCCGGTTCGGATCCGGTCTGGTGGGGATGGGGAGGGGACGCCGACCGGATCAATGCAGTATTATAAACTCCCAGTTTTATCAGTCAGTTACTTGCGTTTCCTGCCAGCAACTGTTGTGTTGATTACACCCTGTCCACGATTTGCCAGAGAAAGCCAGATGTTAGGGTTTTTCTGTGACTGGCGCTTGATAAAAGTGTATCCGGTTTCAGACCATTTCACGATTTTGTCGCGCATATTATCAAGAATAAAGTCGCCCTTGTCAGTGCGTACTGTCAAAACTGCGTGCCCAAGCCCCTTTTGATCGAGAACCACGGTAATCAGCATGGTTTCGGATGGAAAACCCAGACCTTCCAGATAACGCTTCTTTTGCAATACAAAATCTTCACAGTCACCGGCACCTTTTGGATAAGTCCAGTATTCCGGGACATCATAAAGTTCAGCATCAGTCAGCGGAGCGGTTGTGCGATTTGAGTATTTGTTGACCTGATTGAGTATATCCCAATTCTGTCTGGTCAGTTTAATCGCTCTTATATTGCCACCAATGTTTTTGCACTCATTCCTGTTGCGGGCGCAAAAATTTACATATCCTATTGGAGCCAGAGTTTTGCCGAATACCGGTGTATAGGCATCAGCATCCAGTGTATTGAAATTGGCTTTTCCAGCATGGGCAACCCCGGTGCCCAGAACCCCTGTTATCAGCAAAGCCATTGTAAGTGACTTGATCATTGTTTGACATTCCCATTCCCTTGTTATGAGAATGACAATACAACAATGATTTTGATATTCCGATAAGTTCCATGAGTGAATTTGACTGGTGTTTTAGTCAAATTATTAACCAAAACAGTCAGGCAAACCGCCGGTTATTTGATGTGTTCGCTAAGGCTGGATTGTGAAAGGGGATTGAGGAATTCAATGGCAATTCCACCTTCAATCGAGCGTACAACCCGTCCGCGCATCTTGCCAAGCAGGACATTTGTTCCAAGATTGGGCAATATGTCAATCTTTACTGCAGCGCCTGAAAGCGAGATGTCGATTACTTCACATTTATAAATGCGCCCGTCAGGCATGGTCAGGTGCGAGTTATTGTCTTTTGGTTCAAAGCGGGCGTGACGTCGCTGTTCTTTTCCCGGATCGGAATCTGACAGCCATTCAAGCTTTTCAGCGATTCTCTGCCTTCTGGAACCAGTCATCAAAAACTGAACTGCAAGTCCGCCATCAAATACAGCGATGATGCGGGCTTCAACCCTGCCGATCTCATCTATATAGGCAACAATTTCCACACCTTCCGCCACAGTAGTAGACGTCAGCATGGTTGCTCCATCAGGAGAGATTTGTGATATCTGAAAAGGATGTTCGCTCTGGTCAGGAAGCATGAAACGACCAAAAAGTACTTTGGGTGTTTGATCTGCCCCAGCATTTGAGGAAGTATTTTCTGATTGGGCCGGTATATTCACAATTATATCCTGTTCATACAAAAATGCCGAATGCTCCCCAAAAGGCTTTTTCAGGCAAAAGCCTGATAAATGAACTTTAATGATATGTTGTAAACGGAGTGTTAATCGGACCTTTCATCTGCCGGATTTGATTGTCAATCACGCCCGCCATCTATAACCCGCAGGAAGTTTTTTGAATTTGTCCTGCATGTAACTGCCGGACGCCTTTTTGCTGCAAATGTGTCAGATGGCACAGCATCGGTCCAGATGCGGCGAAGGGCTGCCAGTTCAAAATGTTCCAGCTCGACAAATCCCATCCACTCAGGCTGACGGAAAGACGCTATTGTACCTAGAATTTGGATATTGCCGGATTTATTATCCAGTACCGGCAGGGCGAGGATTTCAAATCCAACTTCTTCACCCAGCATATTGGCTGCCCTTACCCTGGTGATACATGGTTGTAATATTCCGGTTACAGCATCGAAACTCAGGGCAAGTGTCTGTTTTTCAAAATCCTGCCAATCGCGGAAAAAATCATCATTGGTCAGTTCACGACCCCAGATCTTGCAAATACCGGTTCCAGCCAGTCGCCAGCTATATTCCTGGCGTAGCGGGTTGCGTTGCAGAATGAAAACTGAAGGCAATATTTTCTTGATTGGTCTGAGGTTGAGATCAGATTTTTTGGCTACAGTTGATTCTCCACGGATTGATTCCCAGTGGCAGAACATGGTTCTGCTGGTTGGATGAAGCAGTTCATCGGGGATATCAATACTGTATTCCTGGCTTTGTGTACTGTCCATGTCGCTGGTTTTTCTTTTATCATCTGTTTCATTGCTGTACTGGTTAACAAGCAATGTGCATGCTCTGTGCCAAACTGCGTTCAGAAAGGAAAATTGTGGATTTTTATAAAGAGACAGGCGGCAATCATGGCGCTGAACCCATGTTCAATGTGCCAAAACCGGTATTGTGGCTGATAGCTGCGTTTATTCTGATACATATGGTTCGCCAGTTCGGGACAATGCAAATATATCAGTGGATGATTGTCAATCTGGGTATGTGGCCGCTGGCATTTACTGATCTGACACAGGCGCCACCATTTACAATATTCACCCTGATAACCCATGCCTTTTTACATTCTGACTGGATGCACCTTGGAGTTAACAGTTTGTGGATGCTGGCTTTTGGCACGATTCTGGCGCGCCGGTGGGGTGTATGGCGTTTCTATCTGTTTTCCGGCGTTGCAGCTATTGCCGGTGCTCTCACCTTCATGGCGTTAAACTGGGGCAGCTATACGGTATTGCTGGGAGCATCTGGAGCCATTTCGGGGCAAATGGGCGGAACAGTGCGGCTGATGTTTCCAGTGCCTGGTGGAATGCGGTATTTGCAAACAACTGATTCCAGTACTATCCCGGCCTTGCCACTTGCAAAAATTCTCACCAATCGCGGCGCCATGACATTCATTGCTGTCTGGATTGGTCTCAATTTTGTATTTGCATTTTCCGGTTTTGGCACAGATGGGAATACCGGGGCGATTGCCTGGGAGGCACATCTTGGAGGCTTTATTTGCGGATTGTTTTTGTTCGGATTGTTTGATCGGCGAAGATACGCTTAATACACTTTCCTGGGGTCAAACAGCGGCTCACCGCCTGTGTCTTTCAGTGATGTCTCACCATCTGTCATCTCAACACTGCGATAAAAGCATGATCGTTTGCCTGTGTGGCAGGCTGCACCGCGTCCTTGAGGTTCGACCCTGATCAGAATAACGTCCTGATCACAGTCAGTCTTGACCTCAATGACTTTCAAGGTTTCACCAGAGGTTTCACCCTTGACCCATAATTTACCGCGTGAACGGCTCCAATAGGTGGCTGTGCCGGTGTTAAGGGTTTTTGCCAGTGATTGCGCATTCATAAAGGCAAACATCAGGATTTCACCGGTTTTGGCGTGCTGGGTGATTGCAGGTATCAGACCGTCGCCATCAAATTTTGGCGAGAAGTCTGATCCTGTCTCGATTTCTGCTTTTGATCCGCGCTGCTTTAACATCTGTTCTGCCTGATCAGAAGGAATAGCCACCAACAGGGGTGCGTACCATTTCCATGAAACGTACCTGTAATGCCGTATTATTCTTGAACTCACCGGTGAACTGGGTGGTAAGGGTTGAGACATTGCGTTTTCTGACACCGCGGGTCGACATGCACATATGCACAGCTTCGATAAATACGGCAGCACCGCGTGGCTCAAGCTTTTCTTCAATGGCCTGGGCAATCTGGGCAGTCATGGTTTCCTGGGTCTGTAACCGTTTGGCAAAAATATCGACAACCCGTGCCAGTTTGGAAATACCAACCACCTTGTTGGTTGGGAGATATGCAACATGAGCCTTGCCAACAAATGGCACCATATGGTGTTCGCAATGCGAAGAGAACTCAATATCGCGCAGCAAGACAATATCATCATAGCCGCCAACCTCATCAAAGGTGCGTGACAAGGCATCCAGCGGGCAGGCTTCATAGCCATTGTAGAATTCGCGATATGCCTTGATTACCCGTTTTGGGGTATCCAGCAGTCCTTCTCTGGCCGGATCATCACCCGCCCATCTGATAAGGGTGCGTACAGCTTCTTTGGCTTCTTCTTCGCTGGGGCGTTTGATTTCAGGGCCCTTACCCAGCTGGCTTTGCCCGGAGGTGGCGTTTTTCACTTTAACATCCATGATATGAATTTGTTTCTCGTCTGTTGCCCGGTTGCGGAAACTACCGTAACTGGCTTGTTTTCCCGATTAAAATATGAAGGAATATCAACTTTCACAGATGTGCCATAGCATGTTATGCAACCAATGCACAGCAAATCCCTTATACTTTGCTTTAACATCAGTTAGTGTGAATATCTGGTATTACAAGCGCAAGGTTACATATTAGCGCAGGTCACATTGAAACAATCCGATGCTTGATGAAATCTATAACAAAAAAATCCTGAAACTGGCAGGCAATATTCCATTGCTTGGAAGGCTTGATAAGCCTGATGGCAGCTCGATGAAACATTCAAAACTGTGTGGCAGCAGAATGATTGTGGATATCAAGATGCAAGATGCGGTGGTAACAGAATATGCTCATGATGTAAGGGCCTGCGCACTTGGACAGGCTGCAGCTTCCATTATGGCCCGCAATATTATTGGCTCAAATGCTGATGAGCTTGTACAGCTTCGCGATAAGGTTCTGGCCATGCTCAAACATGACGGCCCACCGCCACAAGGTAAATGGCAAGATATTGAAGCTCTGGAGCCTGTTAAAAACATCAAGGCAAGGCATGCCTCGACCATGCTGGTTTTTTATGCAGTATGTGAAGCGGTTTCAGAAGCGCAAAAGGATTGAAAAATGACAGATAAGGAAAGACCGGTTTATATTGACAGCATAAAAGTTGAAGCCAAAACCGGCTCGGCATATCCCCAGTCATTCTGGAAAAAGGTTGGCAATCGACAAAAGAGAAAGCTTGGAGATGTGTTTGGTATTGATCAGTTCGGGGTTAATCTGACCACCTTGCCGCCCGGTGCCTGGTCGGCCTTGCGCCACTGGCATTACAATGAGGATGAATTTGTCTATATTCTTTCTGGTGAAGTGACACTGATAAATGATGATGGCGATTTTTTGCTGACTGAAGGCATGTGTGCAGGTTTTCCAAGTGGTGTAAAAAATGGGCATCACCTGGTAAACCGCAGTGATCAGACTGCAAGTTTTCTGGAAGTTGGAAGCAGAGCCGACAATGAAAAGGCTGTATATCCAGATGAAGATTTGCTGGTCAGCCGGGATGAGAACGGATTTGTTTTCACTGATCGAAATAATGTTGCTTATGATGATAGTGACAAAAAGGGATGATGCGCTCATTTCTCATCATATTTATCAAGGCCTACCAGTTTACACTTTCAGCCCTGATTGGCAGACAGTGTCGTCACTTGCCAACCTGTTCCTCATACACCATTGAGGCAATTGAAAAACATGGAAGCTGGAGGGGTGTATGGCTGGGGATTGCCAGAATATCACGCTGTCATCCGTGGGGATCAGATGGATATGATCCAGTTCCTGATGAATTAACTGATCAGGGCTGGAAATTCTGGCGTTATGGTATCTGGAAAAAGAGAAATCCCGACTGAGTCAGTGTCGGGATTTTACTGGTGTTGTCATGCCGGTTTCACCATCTGTAAAAACCGGCATTTTTCAAAGCAAGCAAGGTTGTCGTTAGACTTTCCAATTAGCTTTATCAGAATTTATAAGCAAGTCCGGCACGAACAAGGTGCATATTGTCAATCCCGGTTTTTACATTGTCGCCGGTTGAATAATTATACATCTTCTGGTTGAAGTTGGCGTACAGATATTCAAGCCTTCCGATCAATGACGGGCTAAAGCCATGTTCAACGCCACCACCAACAACAAATCCTGTATGCCAGTTTTTGTCCTTGAGTCCTGGAGGCAGAGGAATAACTGCCGAATTGGAAATGCCGATTTCTGATCTGGCAAAAGCTACACCGGCTGTTCCATAAAACAGTGAATTGTCAACTGCCCAGCCCACACGGGCACGCAAAGTGGCGAGGAAATCGATATCCTGTTTTATTTCATCCTGATTGCCGCCCTGATCATGATGGAACGGGTCGATATTTGAAAACATTGAGTCAGCCTCAACGCCAAATACCACATTATCCATCTGGTAGTTATAGCCCAGCATACCACCGCCGATGAAACCAGAACCGTTAAGGTCAGGGTCAGCACCACCATTTGGGATATATCCACTTTCAACAGACCCGACACCGACTATGCCGCCAATATAAACTCCGCCCCAGTCAAATACACTTGAGCGTATTTCATATGGAGGAGGAGGGGGCGGCAAATCTGCTGCCAGGGCAGTTCCGGCACTTGCGAACAGGGCCGATGCTGCCACTGCCAATTGAATGGTTTTCTTGGTTACACAAATCATAATAATCATCCCAGATGGTGTTATCAAACAAACTGAATACAATCAGAGATAGAGTATTATGGTTAATGATTGGTTATGCTGGTGAAAGAATATGGTTAAAAATTATTTTTCATTGAAATGGATAATTATGGCGGCGCGTATCTGGTTGGTATCTTGCAGATAAGCATGGCTTTTTTTCAAGCTGATGGATAAGGGGGTGTAGCTGTGCATATATTCCAGACGCGCTGATATGCCTTTGGTGACAAATTGCTCAAGCCCTGCGCCAGCAGCAATCCCGGCCATGGTGCCACCGCGTTTGCGATCTAGTTTTGACAAGGCAATGCCGCTGGTCAAATATAATAATGGGCCATCGGTCTTTATGCCAAACCTTGCCCGCATGGTTGCCAGCAAATATGGGCTGTGTTTGAACACGGTACGATTGATCACATCTGCTTCAATACCAATTACCTTGTCATCATATGTGGTATTGTAACCGGCAATTGCCCCGGCAAGTTTCCCGGTGCCCCTTATTTTTTCTATTTCATAAAGGCGGTCAGCATATTTTTGTTTGATGGAGGTCAGGGCAAATACAGGGCCGAAATAGCCACCTTTCCAGTCGCTTATATCAGGCTTGTTTTCAGCCAGTGACATGTTGCAGCCCAGAAAAAAAGGCGCTGTCAGGCCTAAAAACCTGAACAACGCCCGTTTTTGCCCAAAGGTTGGCAAAACAAATACTCCAGATACGCAACTAACTAACATAACTGTTTTCACCCAATCAGGTTAAGAAAAGGTTGGCCTCTTGACGAATTTGTGAAACAGGGGCAAAAGCACATCGAAATATTGTAAAAACAGCTTACCTGCGCCTGTAGGCAGAGATTGAGCAGAAAGGACATTTTGATGATTTCCCTAACATTTCCCGATGGTGCCGTACGCGAATATGAAGATGGCGTGAGCGGCTATGATGTGGCAGCATCGATTTCCAAATCGCTGGCCAAAAAAGCCGTGGCGGTGAAGATTGATGGCGTTTTGACTGATTTGACTGCACCAATAACCAAAGATGCGGCAATATCGCTGGTCATGCGCGATGATGAAGAGGCACTGGAACTGATCCGGCATGATTGCGCGCATGTCATGGCTGAAGCGGTGCAGGAACTGTTTCCTGGTACTCAGGTCACAATTGGCCCGACCATTGAAAACGGGTTTTATTATGATTTTTATCGTGATGAGCCATTTTCGCTGGATGATTTCCCGGCCATAGAAAAGAAAATGGCCTGGATCATTGATCGCAATGCCAAATTGACCCGCGAAGTCATGCCGCGTAATGATGCCAAGGAAATGTTTGCCGAAATGGGTGAGGATTTCAAGGTTGAGCTGATTGACGCCATCCCGGAAGAAGAAGATGTAAGCATTTACCGTCAGGGCGAATGGTTTGACCTTTGCCGTGGTCCGCATCTGCCATCTGTTGGCAAGATCGGCAAGGCTTTCAAGCTTATGAAGGTGGCCGGTGCCTATTGGCGCGGTGATTCTGATCGTCAGGTGCTTACCCGTATCTATGGTACTGCATGGCCAGACAAAAAGCAGCTTGATGATTATCTGCATGCGCTGGAAGAAGCTGAAAAGCGCGATCATCGCCGGTTGGGTCGGGAAATGGACCTGTTTCACTTTCAAGAAGAGGCACCAGGTTCAGTATTCTGGCACCCCAAGGGCTGGCGCCTGTTCACCACGCTGATCGACTATATGCGCCGCAAACAGGACAAGGCTGGTTATGTAGAAGTAAATTCGCCTGACATGATGGACCGGGTATTGTGGGAACAGTCCGGTCACTGGGAAAAGTTCCGCGAAAACATGTTCACTACTGAAACCGAAGATGAGCGGGTGTTTGCTTTCAAGCCGATGAATTGTCCAGGCCATGTGCAGATCTTCAAAAATGGCTTGAAGTCCTATCGCGATCTGCCGGTAAAGATGGCAGAATTTGGCAAGGTGCATCGCTATGAACCCTCTGGTGCGCTGCACGGGCTGATGCGGGTGCGCTCATTCACTCAGGATGATGCCCATATTTTTTGTGCTCCTGACCGGATAACCGAAGAAAGCATTGATGTGCATAATCTGATGCTGTCAATCTACAAGGATTTCGGGTTTGAGGATTTGCGTATCAAGTTTTCTGATCGACCGGAAAAACGTGTCGGCAGTGATGAAATCTGGGATCAGTCGGAAGCTGCACTTAAACATGCAGTGGAAGTAGCCGGTGATGATTTTGAACTTAATCCGGGTGAGGGGGCCTTTTATGGTCCCAAGCTGGAATATGTGCTGCGCGATGCAATCGGGCGTGACTGGCAGTGTGGTACATTGCAGGTTGATTTGAACCTTCCTGGCCGGTTTGATGCTTTTTATATAGGCTCTGACAGTGAAAAGCACACACCGGTAATGTTGCACCGGGCAATGTTTGGTTCACTTGAAAGATTTGTCGGCATTCTGATCGAACACCATGCCGGGCATTTCCCCTTGTGGCTGGCGCCGGTGCAGGTGGTTGTGTGTACCATCAAGTCAGAAGCTGATGAATATGCCTTCAAGGTGCGTGATGCCCTGAAAGCCAAAGGCATGTATGTGGAAGTTGACACCCGCAATGAGAAGATCAACTACAAGGTGCGTGAACACTCTGTGGCCAAGGTGCCGGTTATTCTGGTGGTTGGCATGCGTGAGGTGGAAGAAGAAACCGTCAATATACGCAGGCTGGGTTCAAGGAACCAGACGGCAATGAGCCTTGATGATGCGATCAATTCTCTGGTTGAAGAGGCTACACCTCCCGATATGCGCTAGCGCGACAGGCGCTAATCAGCAACCAGCATAAGAACGAGAAACGGGGCGGAAATCATATTCCGCCCCGCTTTGTTTGTGGTGCTTAAAATCGCTTATTTATACATGATCTTTGCCAGTATCAGATATGCGATACCTGCTACAGCCAGTCCAACGAACCAGGCGAAGGTGAAGATTGAGGCAAAGAATGGTGATGCGGTGCCAAGACCAACGCTTGCCAGGAATCCTGGAATATTAGGCAGGATACCAATAATCAGGGCCAGAATGCCAGCCCAGTTGGTGCCGTTGGTGCCGGAATAAATACCGTTTGTCTTGAACAGGTCAGCAACAACCAGTTTGGTTTTGCGCAGCAAGTAGTAGTCAGCAAGCATAACGCCGGCGATCGGACCAAGCAGTGCTGAATAGGCAATCAGCCAACCGATAATATGGTTGATAAGCAGCCATGGGAACATGGCGATACCGATTGCAGCAGTGATGTAACCACCCATGCGCAGTGTTATTGTGCGGGGTGACAGATTGGCAAAACCGTGGGCAGGAGCCACAACATTGGCAGCCAGATTGGTGGT
>JALXCV010000113.1 GCA_026990765.1 Hyphomicrobiales bacterium
TATGTGGCGGCGCTGTTAACGTATTCCGTCCACGCTCAACCGGTGAAGGCATGGGCCGTGTGTGGTATCCTGTCTGGAATGCTGGTTCAACCTATGCAATGGCTGCCGAAGTTGGCGCCGAGCTGACCATGATGGAAAACCGCTTCGTACCAACCCGTTTCAAAGACGGTTACGGTCCGGTTGGCGCATGGTTCCTGCTGTTCAAATCAAAAGCCACCAACGGCTTTGGTGAAGATTACCTCACCAAGAACGCTGACATGCTGACCCAGTATGCTCCATATGACAAGGCTGTTGTTGTTCCTTCCTGCCTGCGTAACCACGCAATGCTGAAAGAAATGAAAGAGGGCCGTGGTCCTATCCTTATGGATACACCTACCGCTCTGGCAGCTCTGGCAGAAAAAATGGATCCAAAGGAATACAAGCATCTGATCGCTGAAGCATGGGAAGATTTCCTTGACATGTGTATCGGTCAGGCTGGTGTCTGGGCCGGTTTGAACATTCGTCCTGAAGTTGACAAATCAGAACTGATGCCTACAGAGCCTTATCTGCTTGGTTCACACTCAGGTTGTTCCGGTCTTTGGGTTTCTGGTCCAAAAGACATTGCTCCGGCAGAATGGGAATGGGGGTACAACCGCATGACCACTGTTGAAGGTCTGTTCACCGCTGGTGACGGCGTTGGCGCTTCTGGCCATAAATTCTCTTCCGGCTCACATGCCGAAGGACGTATTGCCGGTAAGGAAATGGTTCGCTATTGCCGCGATCATGCTGATTTCACACCTGAACTGGAAGGCGATGCCAAACAGTTTGCTGATGAAATCTACAAGCCGGTAATGAACTATCTTGAGCACAAGGACAAAACCACTGCTGAAGATGTCAATCCTTTCTACATCACACCGAAGATGTTCCAGTTCCGTTTGCAGAAAATCATGGATGAATATGTTGCCGGTGTTGCAACCTATTATCAGACCAATGGTATTTTGCTCAATGAAGGCCTGAAATATCTGGGTATGCTGAAAGAAGACTCCAAGAACATGCGTGCCAAGGATCTGCATGAACTGATGCGCGCCTGGGAAAACTACCATCGTGTATGGGCCGGTGAAGCACATCTGCGTCACATCCTGTTCCGCGAAGAGTCACGTTATCCCGGCTTCTACTATCGTGCTGATTTCCTTGATATCGACGATGAAAACTGGAAAGTCTTTGTGAACTCCAAATATGATCGCAACACAGGTGAATGGGAAATGAAGAAAATCCCGCATATCGACCTGGTTGAAAAACACTACGGCTAAGTAGGCAATTCTGTAAATATTTGCAGAATAAAAAGCAGAAATTGATAGGGCGCCGGTCATTCGGCGCCCTACGTCTTTTCAATGGGCGTTTTAGTGATTAAAACACAGACAGACAAATTTTACACAAGGAATGGTTATGGCCAAGGATACCGATAACAAGGCAACCCCTGAAGATGATATGACCCCGATCGAAGCCAGACGGCTGATGGAAGAAGAAGAAGCCAAACGCCGGGCGCAACGCGATCTGGACAAGGAGGTCAATATTTTTGACGGCATTCGTGACCGGGATAATAACCCGGTGGAGCCGGTCAAGCTGAAAGGCTCCAACAAGTTCTGCTTTTCATGTCACAAGGGCGTGTCATGCTGGAATGAGTGCTGCTATGGCCATGATATAACCCTGACACCGCTGGATATTTTGAAACTGTCACGCAGCCTGTATCTGGCACCAGCCACATTCCTGGAAAAATATACAGTACCGGCGCTTTGGCATGGAGCCGATATGCCAATTGCCAAATTGCGGGTAAAGGGTGAAGATGGCAGTGGGCCTTGTGTTTTCCTTGATGAAAAGGAAGGCTGCACAGTCTATGAAAACCGCCCGGTCAATTGCCGCTATTATCCGCTTGGCATGGCAACCGTAAAGCTGAAAGAGCACAAGGGGCCGGAAGATTTCAGCTTTCTGGTTCGCGAAAAACACTGCAAGGGCCATGAAGAATCCAAGGAGCAGACAGTTGATGAATATCGCAGGGAACAGGGCGTAGAGCCTTATGATATTTTCAATCGTGGCTGGGTTGATATATTGATGAAGCTGTCTTCATGGAAAGTTGTTGGCGGACCCGGCGGCAGAGAAATCGATCAGCGCACCAAACAGATGTTCTTCATGGCAACAACCGATGTCGATATGTTCCGGCGCTTTGTGTTTGAATCCAAGTTTCTCAAAACCTACAAAATCGATGATGAAATGGTCGAGAAACTTAAAACCGATGATGAGTTGTTATTATTGCTCGGATTTGACTGGCTCAAGCATATTCTGTTCAACGAAAAAACTATCGAAATGAAAGATGAAGTCTTGCAGGATGCCATTGCAGCGGCCCGTCAGGCTGATGCCGGATCGGAAAAACCGCAAGAGGATTAGGTTTCTTCCAACAGGTTAAATTAAAACATACCCTGCAAGGATTTCAAACCTTGCGGGGTTTTTTTGTCGTTGTCAGTCTCAATATTAGCAACAAACAACCAGCTTGACTCCATGGTATTAGTGTGGCTAATAACCATCTATGAAACTTGAACAATGGCTAAAATCAACCGGTGAAACCCAGTCAGGTCTGGCAGCCAGCCTTGGCATCACCCAGGGCCGTGTATCACAATTGATAAAAGGTGCAGTCCCTTCCTTTGAACTGGCTCGCAAAATTGAACAGCTGACCGGTGGCAAAGTTACCCATCGCGAATTTTATGGAGATGACATGAACAGTAAAGACAAACAGTCCCTTGACAGCGTTGATGCAGCCATCAAGGCTATTGCCAATGGCGAGCTTATAGTGGTGGTTGATGATGATGACCGTGAAAATGAAGGTGATCTGATCGGGGCAGCATCAAAAGTCACAACTGAACAGATGGCATTTATTGTCAGACACACATCAGGCATTGTTTGCGCTCCAATGACACAGGCCGATGCCAGACGCCTGCAACTTGACCCGATGGTGGCCAATAATGACGCCCCGCTTTCAACCGCATTTACTATCTCGGTTGACTATAAGCAGGGTCTGACTACCGGTATTTCAGCCAGGGAACGCGCGGCAACTGTGCATGCTTTGGCAAATGGTAATGTTGCCGCCGGTGACTTTGTCAGGCCCGGCCATGTGTTCCCGCTTATTGCCAAGCGTGGCGGCGTCCTGATGCGCTCAGGTCACACTGAAGCTGCAGTTGATATGACAAGGCTGGCAGGCGAACCCCCGGTTGGTGTAATCTCTGAACTGGTAAATGATGATGGAACCGTCAAGCGAGGCCACCAGGTTGTTGAATTTGCTCGCAAGCATGGTCTGAAAATCATATCGGTCGCCGATATAATCAATTACCGCCAGTCACGCGAAAGGCTGGTTGAGCGCCAGGACAGTTTCGAGGTCATGACAACAGTCGGCCCGGCCCAGAGCTATTCCTACACCACCCCGTTTGAACCGGTTCAGCATCTGGCCATGGTGTTTGGTGATATTGGTGATGGTCGCGATATTCCGGTGCGCCTGCACCGTGAAAATCTGATAGAAGATGTTTTTGGCGACCGCAGTGATCTGACAGGTTTTTATGATCTGTTCAAAAAGGAAGGCTGCGGTATTTTAGTCTATTTGCGTGAAGGAACAGCCGGTGTTCCCGCATCCAATCTTTCTGATGAATTTGAAACCGAAGACACAGAAACTGCAAAAGCACGTGAAGAAATATGGCGCGAAGTCGGCCTTGGTGCCCAGATTTTGCGTGATCTTGGTGTAACTTCAATCAGGCTTTTGGCCTCAACCAGCTCGCGCCGCTATATCGGTCTGTCCGGCTTTGGTATCGAGATCAGCGAAACCATAATCACCGGGTAATATGGCCGCAGGATTGCGCTTTGGTCTGTACAGTCATTAATAATACATTAATATATTTGGATAGAACAATATGAGAGTAGATCGCAAATAGAACAGATCAACCACAATGGAAAGGAAAAAACATGCGCGTTGGACAATTTTTACAGACACAGGGGCACCGGGTAATTTCATGTCGCCCGGAAGATACAGCTCAGACCGCTGCCTCCCTACTGTCCAGCAATCGCATTGGCGCCCTTCCGGTTCGTGATGCCAATGGCGCTCTGGTTGGCGTATTGTCAGAACGTGATATTGTTCGCGGCATGTCAGAAAATCCTGCCGGGGTTTTGAATTTCAAGGTCTCGGATTTAATGACTGAAAATGTCATTACCGCCAGCTCTGATGATGAAATGAATGATCTGATGAAAGTCATGAGCAACAACCGTTTCCGTCACCTGCCAATTTTAGAAAATGGTGAACTTATTGGCATGATCTCCATACGTGATTCTCTGGCGGTGCGCCTGCAGGAAAGCGAACTGGAAGCTGGTGTGCTACGCGATAATGTAATTGCTGCCAGATATCGCTAATACTGGTTTAAGACAATTTGAATAGTTGCAGTTTTGCCCGCTTTCCTTTAATCGGTTGGCATGACTGATCGTATTCTTATTATTGATTTTGGTTCGCAGGTTACCCAGCTGATTGCCCGGCGGGTGCGCGAACTTGGTGTTTATTCTGAAATCGTACCATTCCAGTCGGCTGAAAAGGCTCTGGACTGGCAGGGCCTGAAAGGCATTATTCTTTCAGGCGGCCCGGCCAGTGTTCTGGAAGGTTTAAGCCCGCGCGCTCCCCAAAGGGTGTTTGAAATGGGACTGCCTGTGCTTGGCATCTGCTATGGCGAACAGCTGATGTGTGAGCAACTGGGTGGCAAGGTTGAGGCATCAGAACATCGTGAATTTGGCCGCGCCTTCCTTGAGGTGGAAAAACCCAATGCGCTTTTTGGCGATGACTGGAAGCCGGGTGAAAAACATCAGGTCTGGATGAGCCATGGTGACCGGGTTGCTGCCCTGCCGCAAGGCTTTGAGATTACCGGAACCTCTGATGGTGCCCCTTTTGCCGCCATTGCCGATGAAGCAAGAAACTTTTATGGCGTGCAATTCCACCCTGAAGTTGTGCACACACCGGACGGGGCAAAGCTGTATAAAAATTTTGTCATTGATATTTGTGGCTGCCGTGGTGACTGGTCAATGGCTTCATTCAAGTCTGATGCAATTTCCCGGATCAAGGCCCAGATAGGCGATGGCAAGGTTATATGCGGCCTGTCAGGCGGGGTTGATTCTTCTGTGGTTGCAGTATTGCTGCATGAAGCCATTGGTGACCAGCTGACCTGCATTTTTGTTGACCACGGTCTGATGCGGGCAGGCGAACCGGAAGAAGTGGTTAGCATGTTCCGCGATCATTACAACATCAAGCTTGATCATGTAAATGCCAGCGACATGTTCCTTGAAGCGCTGGATGGTGTTTCGGACCCTGAGGTCAAGCGCAAGACCATTGGTGGCTTGTTCATTGATGTATTTGAAGCTGAAGCCAAAAAGATCGGTGGCGCGCAATTTCTTGCCCAGGGCACCTTGTACCCAGATGTGATTGAAAGCGTTTCCTTTACCGGTGGCCCGTCAGTCACCATCAAGTCTCACCATAATGTTGGCGGTTTGCCGGCCCGGATGAATATGGATCTGGTGGAGCCTTTACGCGAACTGTTCAAGGATGAAGTGCGCGAACTTGGCCGTGAACTTGGCCTGCCTGAACGCTTTGTTGGCCGCCACCCGTTCCCCGGCCCCGGTCTTGCCATTCGCATTCCCGGCAAGATAACCCGCGAAAAAGCCGAAATCCTGCGCCGGGCAGATGCCATCTATCTTGATGAAATCAGAAAGGCCGGTCTTTATGATGCCATCTGGCAGGCCTTTGCCGTATTGCTGCCGGTACAAACTGTCGGTGTAATGGGTGACAGCCGTACCTATGATCATGTTTGCGCTCTGCGTGCCGTCAACTCCACCGATGGCATGACCGCTTCCTATTATCATTTCGACCATGATTTCCTCGACCGGACAGCCACCAGAATAATCAATGAGGTAAAGGGCATCAACCGTGTAGTCTACGACATAACCTCAAAACCCCCCGGCACCATTGAATGGGAATAGAAAACTTCAGCAACTGATTAAATGAGGATTTTTCTCTCTTGAAACTGGCCTGTAAAAAGCGTTATGCTATGGAAAACATAACGCTTGTGAAGTGGCAAAATGCGATATCGGTTAAAAGGTCGAGTCTGGATCGAAAGTGATGAGGGAACCTTTCTCGGCTTTGGCCGGGTGGTGCTGCTGGAGCGGATCAGGGATCATGGATCGATCAGTGCAGCGGCCCGCTCAATGAACATGTCATATCGCCATGCCTGGAAACTGGTTGATTCCATGCACCGGCAATCAGCAACCCCGCTGGTAGAAACCACTACCGGAGGAAAAAAGGGTGGCGGTGCTACCCTGACCAAAGCCGGTCACAATGCTATTGCCTGTTTCTGGCAGGCATACAAGCACCACAAACAATATCTGTCAGACCAGACAGCACCGCTGGAGCTGTTGAAATGAAGCCATTATTCAGCGGTTTTGTCTTTGCCATAATTGCCATGATGAACAGCTCTAATATTTCAAGGGCAGATGAAATAAGCCTGGCTGTAGCCAGCAATTTCACCGAATGTATGAGAAGCCTTGCAAGGGAATTTGAAAAATCCGGTAATTACAAACTGTCAATCAGTACTGGTGCCACCGGCAGGCAATTTGCCCAGATAAGCCATGGCGCCCCGTTTGATATTTTCTTTGCTGCAGACACCAGACGCCCTCAATTGCTGGAACAACAAGGATTGGTCATAAAAAACACCCGCTTCACCTACGCCATTGGCAAGCTGATATTGTGGAGTCCTAAACCGGATTTCATCGATGATAATGCCTTGATACTGGCCAGTGACAAATTCAGCCATCTGTCTGTAGCCAATCCAAAACTTGCCCCATATGGCCTTGCCGCCCGGCAGGTTTTGAGCAACATGAATTTATGGGACAAATTGCAGGGGAAAATGGTGCGCGGGGAAAATGTTGGTCAGGCTTTTCAGTTTGTCAAAACTGGTAATGCACAATTGGGCTTTGTTGCCGCCTCACAGGTCAAGAGTCTGAAAAATCAGGCAACAGGTTCAAAATGGATACCCGATAAGTCCTTATATGATCCGATCAGGCAGCAGGCAGTATTGCTGAAAGACAAACCGGCTGCGCGCCAGTTCCTGCAATTCATGAAAAGCCCGGCAGCACGCGCCATCATAACCGGTTTTGGCTATGGAGTAGATGATGCAAGCTGATGCCGATATTGCAGCGCTGGTCCTGACGCTTGAGCTGGCATCCATTACAACCATCATCCTGTTGCTGGTTGGAACCCCGTTTGCATGGTGGCTGTCGCGCTCCAACTGGCGGTTCAAATTCCTGCTTGAAGCACTGATTGCCCTGCCACTGGTGCTGCCGCCAACCGTGTTAGGGTTTTATATGCTGGTGGCTCTGGGGCCAAATGGTCCAATTGGCGCTGTTGTAACGGCGATGGGTGGACAATCACTGGCTTTTACTTTCACCGGTCTGGTGATCGGATCGGTTGTCTATTCCATGCCATTCGTAATCCAGCCCTTGCATAATGCCTTTAATGCCATTGGATCAAGACCAATGGAGGTGGCCGCCACTTTGCGGGCATCACCGCTGGACCGGTTTTTCACCGTTGCCATACCGCTGGCCCGCCCCGGGTTTATCACCGCTGCTGTGCTTGGCTTTGCCCATACGCTGGGTGAATTTGGCGTAGTGCTGATGATTGGCGGAAATATTCCCGGCAAGACCCAGGTGCTGTCAATTGCCATTTATGATCATGTGGAAGCGCTGGAATATTCACATGCTCACTGGATTTCCGCCGGTTTGCTGCTGGCTTCCTTCATCATGCTGATTTTGGTCTATGGCTTTAACCGCCAGTTTCAGGTTCGCGACCATGACGCTTGATGTAAAATTTGACATTGCCCGTGATGACTTCAATCTGAAAGTGGATTTCTCCATCCCGGCAAATGGAGTTACCGCCCTGTTTGGCCCGTCAGGTTGCGGTAAAACCACATTGCTAAGAGCCATTGCCGGTTTGCATCGCTCAGGTGGGGCAACTTTGAAACTTCGCGGCAATATCTGGCAGGACCAACATGTATTTCTTGAACCGCACAGGCGCGAACTTGGTTATGTGTTTCAGGAACCCAGCCTGTTTGCCCATCTCAATATTCAAAAAAACCTTGAATATGGTCTAAGCCGCAGCAATCGGCGCGATCAGAAATTCTCATTTGATCAGGTAGTTGATTTTCTTGGCATCACCCATCTGCTCAATCGCAAACCCCAGGCTTTGTCTGGCGGTGAACGCCAGCGCGTGGCAATAGGCCGGGCCATATTGTCAGCCCCGCAAATTCTGTTGATGGATGAACCACTGGCGGCGCTGGATAAATTTGCCAAACATGAAATCATGCCCTATCTGGAAAAGCTGCAAGCCGAACTGGCTATTCCAATGCTTTATGTCTCGCACGACATGAACGAGATTGAGCGACTGGCTGACCGCATGGTGCTGATGAAAATGGGTCAGATACAGGCAATCGGCCCGCTGGATGAACTATTGGCTGATCCGCAATTGCCATTGTCACAAATGCCAGATGCCGCATCGGTGCTGACTGGTGAACTGGTTGCGCATGACAGACAATATGGGCTGGCGACCTTCATGGTAAGCGGGGTGGAATTTCTGGTGCCGGATATGACCGGGAAAATCGGTGCAACCAGTCGCCTGCGGATTGCCGCTTCTGATGTTGCCCTGACCCGTCAGCGTACCCCGCAAGGCTCCAGTATTCTAAATGCTCCCAAAGCCCGGATAATTGATGCACAACCATTTGGTGATTATCAAATGTCAGTATTTTTGCGGCTGGGTGAAAATGGCAACGGCGCCCCGTTGCTGTCCCGTATTACCCGCAAATCATGGGAACGCCTTGCCTTGCAAAAAGGTGACAGGCTGCACGCCCTGATCAAGAGCGTGGCACTTACCGGCACCGCCTGATCAGCCCCCGCAACCGGGAAAACTGACACCTGTACCGCCAAGTCCGCAATAGCCATTGGGATTTTTGGCCAGATATTGCTGGTGGTATTCTTCGGCAAAATAAAACTGCGGGGCAGGTATGATTTCGGTAGTGATCTTGCCAAATCCGGCAGTTTTCAATTCTGCCTGATACTGGTCACGTGATTGTTCTGCCTGACGCAACTGTTCATCACTGGTGCAGTAGATTCCTGAGCGATATTGCGTGCCTGCATCATTTCCCTGCCGCATCCCTTGCGTTGGATCATGCGATTGCCAGAACAGCTGCAATAATTCCTCGAAACTTACTTTTTCAGGCTGATAAACCACCATCACTGCTTCGGCATGACCTGTTTTTCCGGTGCAAACCTCCTCATAGGTTGGATTAGGGGTAAAGCCTGCAATATTGCCAACTGCTGTTACCCATACCCCGTCTGACTGCCAGAATTTGCGTTCAGCCCCCCAGTAACAGCCAAGTGCAAAAAATGCCTTTTCATGGCCTTCAGGATAATTGCCCTTAAGATCATGGCCACTGACAAAATGCTTGTCGGCAGTGGCTATTTCCTGCCCGCGGCCAGGCAGGGCATCGCTTTTCCTGACCATTTCAGCCTGCGGTCTGGTGATAAACATTGTCAGTTGCTCCTTTATTCAGCTTGCGCGCAATTGCCGCTTGTTATCACATGGTGTGCAAGTGCTAAAATCACAACCAGCAATAACTGAAGGCTGATAAATCAGGAGGTTTCATGTTGGCCCTGTTGGATAAAATTCCGTTGATGACCTTGATAATCGGAGCAGTATTTCTGGGCCTTGCCCCGTTCTATCCCGAACCGCATCTTATTGAAAAGACAAGGATGCTGCTTCAGGGGCAATTGACCCGGCCACTTGATATTTTTGATTTCCTAATGCACGCCAGCCTTCCAGTCCTGCTGATCCTTAAACTGGCCCGCATGGCGCTTACCGCCAGCTGATCGCCAGCCTTACGAGTTTTTCACAATTACAGTACTGGCAAAACACCTGGTTGCACATTACATATATGACAGTACAACTAACGGGACGAGCCAAATGCGTATATTGATCATAGAAGATGATATGGAAGCTGCCGGCTGGCTGGAAAAAGGCTTGAGCGAGGCAGGTCACATTGCTGATCATGCAAGTGACGGTGAGACCGGGCTGCATATGGCCTCAAACGAGACCTATGATGTGCTGATCGTTGATCGCATGCTGCCAAAGCTTGATGGTCTTGGTATTTTGAAATCCCTGCGTGAACAGGGCAATAACACGCCCGCCCTGATTCTTTCTGCCCTTGGTGAGGTTGATGAAAAGGTTGAGGGTTTGCGCGCTGGCGCGGATGATTATCTGGCCAAGCCCTATGCTTTTTCTGAATTGCTGGCCCGCATAGAAGGTCTTGCCCGGCGCCCATCGGGTGAACCGCAACAGACAAAACTGTCAGCCAGGGATCTGGAGATGGATTTGTTGACCCGCAAGGTGACCAGGGATGGCAAGGAAATCATCCTGCAGCCGCGCGAGTTCAAACTGCTGGAATATCTGTTGCGCAATGCCGATAATGTGGTTACCCGTACCATGCTTTTGGAAAATGTCTGGGATTATCATTTTGACCCGCAAACCAATGTTATCGATGTCCATATCTCACGGCTTCGTGGCAAGATTGACAAGGATTTCAACACCCAGCTGCTGGAAACCGTGCGCGGGGCTGGATATATGATCCGTGCCGATAAGTCTTAAAACCCTTAAAACCTCCACCTTCCGGCTGGCTGCCATCTATATGATGGTTTTTGCCCTCTCGGTCGGGGTTATACTGGGTTATGTCTATCTCAATACCGTGGTCCTGCTGCAACAGCAAAGCGATGATACTATCGGAGCTGAAGTACAGGGGCTGGCCGAACAATACCGCCAGCGCGGTCTGTCCGGCATGCTGGAAATAATCAAGGAAAGATCAAACAGCAATACCGGTTCGGTGTATCTGTTCACCAACTTTGTTGGCCGCCGCCTTGCTGGCAATCTGGATGGAACCCCGACCAGAGCCATTAGAGGCAAGGGCTGGATTGAGTTTCCCTATGCGGTGAGAACCCAGAACGGTATTGAAACCCATGTAGCCAGGGCCTTTCATCTGGGGCTGGAAGGTGGCTATAATCTGGTTGTTGGCCGCGATATTGAAGAGCGATTGAAATTTACCATTCTGATTCGGCGTGCTCTGTTCTGGGCATTGGGACTGGCTGTTTTCTTCGGTATTGGTGGTGCCTTGCTGATGAGCCGTAATTTTCTCAAGCGCATCGATTCAATATCAGATACTACCCGCCGGATAATGGCCGGTGATTTGACAGAGCGTATGCCGGTAAGCGGTACAGGTGATGAACTGGACCGGCTGGCTGTCAGTCTGAATGAAATGCTGGCCCAGATTGAACAGCTGATGAACGCCATGAAAGAAGTATCATCCAATGTGGCTCATGATCTGCGCACCCCGCTTAACCGGGTGCGGGCCAGAGTGGAAGCCGCACTTCGCTCCAGTGATCCCAAAGAACAACGCGAAGCCCTTGAAAAAACCCTGATTGATGCTGATCAGTTACTGGCGACTTTCAATGCCCTTTTGTCAATTGCCAAGGCAGAATCAGGTGAAGCCCGCAACAGTTTTACCAATGTTGATCTGGGCCAGCTGGTTGAAGATATGGCCGAGCTGTATGAGCCGATTATTGAAGATCGTAACGGAACAATTGAAGTTACCGCTCCGCATGGAATAATCATCCCGGCTGACCGGCATTTATTGGCTCAGGTGCTGACCAATCTTTTGGATAATGCCCTTAAATACGGGGCCAGTGAAGCTGATGGCAGGCCGCATATAGAATTAGCTGTTGAGGAAACAGCCAGTGCAATCAGGATAACCATTGCCGATAGCGGCAAGGGAATTGCTGCTAGTGACTATAAGCGGGTTACCAAACGCTTTGTCAGGCTTGAAGCCAGCCGCTCTGAACCGGGCAATGGTCTTGGCCTGTCTCTGGCCAAGGGAGTGATGAAATTGCACTCTGGCCGGTTGATTTTCACCGACAATGCACCCGGGCTTAAAATTATACTGGAATTTTCCCGCAAATAGGCCATAGATACCGGTCATGCAACAACGCCTGATCGACATGCTCTCACCCCTGCCGGAACCCGTGGACAAATCCTGCGCCGACCGGCATATGGCTGAATTTGAAGAAAAACTCCCTGACCTTGCAGATGACCAGCGCCAGTTTCTTTACGGGGTGTTTGGTGCTTCGCCATTTCTTGCCGGACTGCTGCAGAAATATCCTCAATGTCTGAATGAACCACCTGAAGCCCAGTTGCAGGAAATTGAAAAAAACCTGCTGAAGCTGGCATTTGACTGCGATAGTGAAGCTGAACTTAAAGCCGCAATTCGAAAAGCTCGCTCAAGGGCAGCCCTGATCATTGCGCTGGCAGATTTATCAGGCAAGTGGGACGTTGAAACCGTCACTGGCTGGCTGACCAATATTGCTGATGCTGCTATCAATGCGGCAACCAACTGGCTGTTACTTGATGCTGAGCGCAAGCACAAGGTTCACAATATCAACAGGGATGATCCGGCCATTGGTTGTGGCTACACCATACTTGCCATGGGCAAGCACGGGGCAGGCGAGCTTAATTTTTCATCCGATGTCGATCTGATAATTCTGTTCGATCCTGAAAACAACATTGTTGCAGACGGCGTAGAACCTTCCATGTTCTTTGTCCGCATGACCCGCCGTCTGGCTGCCATTTTGCAGGATGTAACCGGTGATGGCTATGCCTACCGGGTTGATCTGCGCCTGCGCCCTGATCCTGGTGCCACGCAACTGGCAATCTCGGTCAATGCGGCGCTGGTTTATTATGAATCCATGGGGCAGAACTGGGAACGCGCTGCCATGATCAAGGCCCGCCCGGCAGCCGGTGATCTCAAACTTGGTCATGAATTCCTGCAAATGATCAAACCATTTATCTGGCGCAAATATCTCGACTTTGCCGCAATCAATGAAGTCCATTCCCTCAAGCGCAAAATCCATGCTCACAAGGGTCATGGCCAGGTCAAGGTATTAGGTCACAATGTAAAACTTGGTCGTGGCGGTATCAGGGAAATCGAATTTTTCGTCCAGACCCAGCAATTGATAGCCGGTGGCCGCAATGAGGATCTGCGTGGCCGCAGAACCCTGCCCATGCTGCAACATCTGGTGAAAGCAGGCTGGGTAACAGCTGATGTGGCAGCAAGGCTTGAGACTGCCTATAATTTCCTGCGCCAGATAGAACATCGTATCCAGATGATTGCCGATCAGCAAAC
>JALXCV010000114.1 GCA_026990765.1 Hyphomicrobiales bacterium
CAGTATTTTTCTGGCCAGAAAACAGGCATCTGATACCAGAAATCTGGTTTTGAAATTATCACAGCCATCAGTAACAATGTCATATTGCGAGATCAGCTCAATCGCATTGGCTGCATTGATTCTGGTATTGTGGATTTTAACCTTCACATGCGGATTGATTGCCGCCATTGCCTTTTTGGCGCTTGCGGTTTTCTCCATACCGACATTTTCAGTTGCATGAATTATCTGGCGTTGCAGATTTGACAGTGAAACCACATCATCATCGACTATCCCGATTGTGCCAACCCCGGCAGCGGCCAGATACATCAATACCGGCGCCCCAAGCCCGCCGGCACCAATAACCAGCACTTTGGCATTTTTCAGCTTCTGCTGGCCCGGTCCGCCCACATCGGCAAGGATAATATGCCTGGCATAGCGCTCCAGTTCATCATCGCTAAAAGTCATTTATTCTCTTCCTGTTGAACCAAAACCGCCAGCCCCGCGCTGGCTTTGCGGTAATTCATCCATTATCTGCCACTGGGCCTGTGATACCGGGGCAATGATCATCTGGGCGATGCGGTCACCGCGCTTGACTGTAAATGGCTGATCGCCAAGATTGATCAGAATTATCTTGACCTCGCCGCGATAATCACTGTCGATTGTGCCAGGTGTATTAAGACAGGTGACACCATGCTTTATTGCCAGCCCTGAACGCGGTCGTATCTGGGCTTCATGGGTTTGCGGCAGGGCAATGCTCAACCCGGTCGCAATCAAAGCTCTGGCACCTGGCTCGATAATAATTGGCTCATCGCTCAAATTGGCTGCTCGCAGATCCATGCCCGCCGATCCTGCGGTTTCATATGCCGGCAGCGGCAAGCCGTTTGCGTGTTCCAGCTGACAGATTGCAACTTCAACCTTCATATATTTACTCCATGGCCCAGCATGGCCGCCAGATATTCCATCAAACGGTCGGCAACTGCCTGTTTGCTCATTTTCGGCCAGCTTTCCACCTTGTCAGCGGTGATGATATGCACCTGATTGTCATTGCCCCCCATTATACCGGTTTCGTGACTGACATCATTGGCAATGATCATGTCACATCCCTTTTTAAGCAATTTGGCTTTGGCATTTTCTAAAAGATTTTCAGTTTCAGCTGCAAAACCGACTACCAGTTGTGGCCGGTTGGTTTTTAACTTTGCCATGGTCTGCAAAATATCAGGGTTTTGTACCAGTTGCATTTGCATGCTGTCCTGGCCCTTTTGCTTTTTGAGCTTTTCATCAGCTGAGTTCTTAACCTTCCAGTCGGCAACAGCGGCAGCAAAAATGGCAATATCTACCGGCAGTTCATCTTTTGCATATTGCAGCATCTCACTTGCCGTCTCGACCGGCAGCACTTCAATGCCTGGTGGAATATCCAGATTGACTGGCCCGGAGATCAAAATAACCTTTGCCCCCAGCCTTTCAGCGGCAATTGCCAGCGCATAACCTTGCCTGCCCGATGATCGATTGGCGATATAGCGGACCGGATCAATCGGCTCATGGGTTGGCCCGGCGGTAATCAGCACCCGTTTACCCTGTAACGGCTTTTCAGCATCAACTGGTGACAAGGCCTCGATGATAGCGGCAATTATGGCTTCAGGTTCTGCCATCCGGCCCGGGCCATATTCACCACAGGCCATTTCGCCCTCATCAGGTCCAACTACCATAATTCCATCATTGTGCAATTGTAAAACATTACGCTGTGTTGCCACATGTTCCCACATTCTCACATTCATTGCAGGTGCTATCATCACCGGTTTGTCGGTTGCCAAAAGAGTAGTGGTTGCCAGATCATCAGCCATTCCGTTTGCCATTTTGGCAATGATATCTGCTGTTGCCGGGGCAACCACAATCAGGTCAGCAGCCCTTGATAATTCAATATGACCAATCTCGGTTTCATCGTTCAAGTCAAACAGATCATCAAACGCCTTTTCCCCGGCAAGTGTAGCAACAGACAAGGGCGTAACAAACTGCTTTGCAGCTTTGGTCAAAATAGTTGATACCGAACCGCCTTGTTTCTTGATCGCCCGGATCAGCTCAAGACTTTTATAAGCTGCTATGCCGCCGGTAATAATCAGTAATATGCGCTTGTCATTTAACATTTTATCAGATCCTTTTAGAAAATCTGGGCAAGAGCAATAACCACCAGAGCTATTGCACCGGTCCACAAGGCGATATTGCCGGACCGTTTTTGCATATGGTCATTATTGCTGTTTTCTGCCTGACTGGCAAATTGCTCAAGCGCTGTGCGGGCAGTTGTCGCCAGTTGGGGAAAATCGGTTGCCAGCCGGGCCATGGCCATGGCGCTGTCAGAAACATTTTCCAGCCTGCCTTGCGGGCCAAGACGTTTTTCAATCCATTCACGCACCACCGGTTCGGCGCACTGCCACATGTTGAATTGTGGATTTAGTGACCTGGCCACGCCTTCAACTACAACCATGGTTTTTTGCAACAGGATAAGCTGGGGCTGGGTTTTCATGTCGAACTGGCCGGTAACTTCCAAAAGCTGCCCCAATAAACGCCCCATGGAAATATCTTCGGCCCGCCGGCCCATGATCGGCTCGCCAATGGCGCGCAGTGCCTGGGCAAATACATGTACATCATGGTGCGCGGGAACATATCCGGCATCGAGATGCACCTGTGATACCCGCAAATAGTCGCGTTTGATAAAGCCATAGAGAATCTCTGCCAGAAATAGCCGCTCCTTTGGCGCCAGCCTGCCCATTATGCCAAAATCCACAGCTACCAGATTGCCTTTCTTGTCGGCAAACAGATTGCCCTGGTGCATGTCGGCATGGAAAAACCCGTCACGAATGGCATGGACAAGAAAGGTCTGGACAATCCGGTCGGCCATTTTTGTCAGATCAATACCGGCTTTGACCAGTTTTTCAGGATTGTTCAGAGGAATTCCGTCAATCCACTCGCTGGTCAAAATACGCGATGTGGTGCGCTGCCAGTCAATTTTGGGAACCCTGAAACCCTTGTCATCTTTGGAATTTTCCGCCATTTCCGCCATTGCCGATGCTTCCATCCGCAAATCCATTTCCAGCGTTACCGAGCGGGCCAGAATATTGACCGCTTCCACCAGGCGCAGACGGGCCATATCCGGTATCAGCCGCTCCAGCGTGTGAGCGGCCAGATAAAAACTGTCAAGATCGGCCTGAAACCGCTTTTCAACACCAGGTCGCAGGATTTTAACTGCAACCTCCATGTCAGGATCGCTGGTGTGGGCCTTGTGCACCTGGGCTATTGAGGCAGCAGCTATCGGGTCATCAAATCGCGAAAACAGCTTGTCAGTGCTCTCACCCAGCCCCTTTTCAATTTCTGTCATGGCCAGATCATGCGAAAATGGCTGCAACCGGTCCTGTAACATGGCCAGTTCAACAGCTCTTTCCTTGCCGACAAAATCTGGCCGGGTTGCCAGAAACTGCCCCAGCTTGATGTAGCTTGGTCCAAGTTCTACCAGTGCTGCATTAAGCGCACTGCCTTCAACCTTTGCCGGTTTGCCTGCCACCCATTTGGCCATGCCATATAAAAGCCGGGCCGGAAGCGGGGCTGTAGCCAGTTGCGCTGGCGGGATTACATCATAGCGGGCAATCGTCAATCCGGCCCTGATCAGATGCCTGATCTGTCTGAACTTTGCTATAATCACTAGATTCGCCAGCCTGAATGTATTGCCACAATGCCTCCGCTCAGACTTGTATAACTGACCCGTGAGAAACCGGCATCGCGTATCATCCCGGCAAATTTTTCCTGATTGGGGAATGTGCGGATGCTTTCCACCAGATAGCGATATGACGGGCCATCATCGGCCACTACCTTGCCAATGGCTGGAACTGCGGTAAAGGAATAGGCATCATAAATGGCATCAAATCCGGGCACATCAACTTCGGAAAATTCCAGACACATAAAATGCCCGCCCGGTTTCAGTACCCGAAAGGCTTCACTCAGCACCTTGTCAATATGGGTTACATTTCTG
>JALXCV010000115.1 GCA_026990765.1 Hyphomicrobiales bacterium
CGGTCAGAAAATTTTGCACAATATACATGGCTGGCAGTATCAGGAAGGTTGACAGCACATTGGGGTCTTTGAAGGTGCCTTGTGCCCGAAGAATTGGTGCCCATTGCTCAGCCATGCCGAAAATATCAAAATATCCGATCATGCCATTTATCGAGGCAATTACCGCAGCCAGAACATAACCATTCATCATGATCTTGAAACGCCGCATGGTGTCGGTTGCCAGCAAATGCGAAAAGAACATTGCCGACACACCCATATAGATGGTGATTATTATGAACTCGACAGCATTGGTTTTGTGAACATGCGGTAAGACCGCCAGTATTCCACCGAAAATATACAAGGTCAAAAACAGGGTTAGCGGTGCTGCAGCGCGTTGAAACGGCATACCGGCTGGCAGATATAATATCAGTGTCAGGGCAAACAGATATTCATATGGAGCCGGCTCAATAACCACATACCACCCAGATGCCATCATCAGCCACAACATTATGCGCTGTATGGTATCAAGAGTGAACAGGCTTTCCGAACCGGATGGATTACTGGTTTGGGTGGTTGCCAGGCTCAATATGCATTCTCCGTCTCAAGAATTGAAAATGGGGTCTTGAGAAGAATATACAGGTCAAAAGATAACGACCAGTTTTCAATATAAAAAAGATCGTGCTCTACACGGCGTTCAATTTTCTCTTCCGTGTCGGTTTCACCCCGCCAGCCATTGATTTGTGCCCACCCTGTGATACCCGGTTTCACTTTGTGGCGGGCAAAATATCCATCAACCACATCATGATAAAGCTGGTCACGGGCCTTGGCATGCAGGGGATGTGGGCGCGGACCAACCAGAGACAATTCACCCTTCAACACATTGATCAGTTGCGGCAATTCATCAATGCTGGTTTTGCGGATAAACCTGCCAACCGGGGTAACGCGGCTATCATTTCGGGTTACCAGAGTTTTGGCATCAGGATCGCAAACATCGCTATACATTGAGCGGAACTTGTAAACTTCAATCAGCTCATTGTTAAAGCCATAGCGTTTCTGTTTGAAGAATACCGGTCCCTTGCTGGTCAGCTTGACCGCAATTGCCGTTGCCAGCATGATTGGTGAAAGCAGAATCAGGGCAATAGAGGCAATAATCTTGTCTTCAAACATTTTGACAATTTCATTCCAGCCAGACAATGGCCGGTCAAAAACATCCAGTAAAGGCACATTGCCAATATAGGAATAGGCGCGCGGGCGATAGCGCAGTTTCTGGGTATAGGCACTAAGGCGAATATCAACCGGCAGTACCCACAGCTTTTTCATGATTTGCAAAAGTCTGGTTTCAGCAACCAGTGGCAAGGTGATGATCAGCAAGTCAACTCTGGTCCGGCGGGTAAATTCCACCAGCTTGTCGACATTGCCCAGTTTTCGAAGATTGGCCACTTTTGCTGGTGAGCGATCATCATCGCGATCATCAAAAATCCCAATGATTGAAACATCATGGTCAGGTGATGAATTGATTGCGTTAATAAGCTTTTCTGCAGTTTCACCACCGCCAACCAGAACCGCACGCCGGTCAAGCTGGCCGGACTTGTTCCAGCTTCTGACCATGGCTGCAATAATTACCCGCGATGCAATAATCGCGGCCAGCCCGCCAACCGCCAGGGTTCCCAGCCAAACGCGTGAGAAATTCCCCCCGGCCTTGCTAAAGAACAAAATGGCAAAAATTAACGACAATACCATCAGCCACACCGCTGCCACCCGCGGAATTTGCGGAGTGTAGGTCAGCAATGAATGCACCTCATAAAGATCGGCCATTTCAAGCGCCAGCGGTACGGCCAGCGAAACAAAGGCGATAATCGGTACATAGAGCAAAATTGATTCCGGTGTCAGTGAACTTACATAAACTGCCCAGATTACTGTACCAATCAGGGCAATCAGCAAAATTTCATATACCCGCATGGCACCAGAAATCATTCGCCTTGATACCAGAGGCTGGCGATCAAGCACAGTTTCACTGTCCAGATCACTGTCAGCATTGGCCAAAGCTTCCAGTTTTTCCGGTGAAATTACATTTCGAACAAATTTTTCATCAGCGCGCATGAGTGTGCTTCAAATTGGCATGTAGTTAAACAAACATGCTCTTGCCTAGCAACTTTCATGCCGTCTCACGCTTTTTGAAGCGGCTGTTTATATGACAGTTAAAAAACTGTTACCGACTGTATTATTCTGGATCAGGCAGCCGCATTTTGGCCAGTATTCTTGCCAAGGCACAGCTGATAAAAATCACAAATTGCGTTGCCCATATTATTGGCATTGGCATGATCGCGCAGATAAGAAGCCCGTTCATTGGCTGCTGTTTGCGCTCTTTCAGGATTGTCAATAATAGAGGCAATTGCCCCGGCCAGCTCGTCAATATTGTCAGGGTTTACCAGCGCTTCATCGCCCAGAACTTCAGGAATACCGCCAACTCTGGTCGCAATCAAAGGTTTGTGGGCAGCAATACTTTCCAGTACGATATAGGGAAATGATTCAGCTCTTGATGGCACCACCATGATGCGGCCAAGCTTGAAAGCATCACTGGCTTTCATGGCGCCGGCAAATTTTATGCGATCTGCAAGGCCAAGTGACTTGACCATGGCTTCAAGGCTTTCACGGTCTTTGCCATAACCAACAATGGTTGCTGACAGTTTTTTACCCTCGTCACCCAGTTGTTTTATCGCATTGATTAGAACATCAACACCTTTTAGCTGTCGCAATTCGCCAATATACAAAATATCGCTGGCATCGGCTTTTACTTGTGCAGCTTCAAATTCATCCGGCCACAAGCCATTATGCACCACACAAGAGGCAACTGAACTGCCGCCGATTTTTTCTTCAAAGGTGCGTTTTTCATAATCACAAACAAATACCAGTCCATTGGTTCTGGCCAGCAACATCCGTTCAGCCCCAAGGAAGATCGCTCCTGACGGGCTGTTCCAGTTATAATGCAGGGAACCGCCATGCGGGGTGTAGATGGTTTTGGCACCACTTGTGAATCCGGCAATACGCACATAGGCACCACCCTTGGCACCATGACCGTGCATGATGTCAGGGTTCAGTGTGCGGGCAAATTCAGCAACCCTGCGAGCTGAAATAGCATCGCCAAGGCCGGGCAGGCGGCTCATTTCAATGCGTTTCACTCCCAAAGAGCAATATTGCTGCATGGCTTTAAGTGTAATTTCTGCATCTTTCCCACCAGTACTGGAGTCGCAAATCATGCCAACTTCATGACCAAGCGCACTTTGCGCCTTTACCAGATCACACACATGCCGGAACAGACCACCAAACGGGGCACGAAAAACCTGTAAGATTCGCATTGGCCTAGAACCACCTTTCACGAATGAATATTATATCGCCGGGATAAACCTGGGTGGTAAGTGGAACTTTCCAGGTATTTGTACCTTCAGAACTTTTTCTGGTCAGCATCACTGGACCCTGATCAGCTCTGGCAGAATAGCCACCGGCAATGGCAATGGCATTTTGTACATTCATCCCGCTTTGATAGGGGAAACTGCCGGCCCTGTTTACTTCACCAAGTATGAAGAATGGCCGCAAATTTGGCACTTGAACTGAAACAGCCGGATTTCGCAGATAACCTCTTTGCAGTCTGGCAGTGATTTCCCTGCGTACTTCAGGAGCGCTCATGCCACCAACTTTCAAGGTATTGATCAGTGGAAACGAGATATTTCCAGAGCCGTCAACCACATATTCCCCGGTAAGGTCCGGCTGACCGGCAACTCTGATGGTGAGACGATCACCAGCTCCAATTCTGTAGCCGGTATCATATTCATAGGCTGCTGCAACACCATTAGAACCAAATGGTTGCACAAACCCGCCATTTTGCGCAGTTTGTGTCTGCTGTGAAACGCTGGAGACAGCATTTGCCCCTTCAGTTATCGATCCTGTCGGCCCGACATCAACGCTGCCCGGCAATGCCCTTGGCGGCTGGGTCTCCCATGTTGATGCACAGGCACTTAAAAGGAATGACACCATTACTAATACAAAAAAACGCATACCCACTAATCTGTTCCATTTTGACTTGCCGATTGGCATTAAATTTACTTTGCAAATGCAAGTTGTACACAATCATGGTTAGCAGAGGATTAAGACCGGGCATCGAAATGGGGGATTAATTAATTGAAAAGCATATTTGTTAATCGATTGGTTACCATCCTTGGGCAATGTTAGGGAAAGATTAATGGATAATCGGACAGCCGGGACATCATGCAAAATACAAATAATCAGGCAATGAACGGGCAAATTGCGACTGCCGGAACCTCCACTCTTGATATAGGGGATGTTCTAAGAGGGATATGGCAGCGAAAGCTGATGATCCTTATCGTAACAGCTCTGGCCTTTATTCTTTCAATAGTATTTGTGACGGTTGCAAAGCCGGTCTACAAGGCTGAATCCCGCATATTGGTTGAAAACCTTGAAACCCCTTTTATTCGTTCAACCACAGATACTGCCCGGCGCAATGAAGTATCCCAGCAGGATGTCAAAAGTCAGGTGAATGTGGTTGAATCGCGCGACCTTGCCAAACGGGTCATCAAGGATTTGAATCTGACATCACTGCCCGAGTTTGATCCGCTAAAGAAAAAGGGAAGCATTATTTCCAGCCTGCTGGTGGCCGTTGGTTTTTCCCCTGATATGAGCAACTGGAGCAAGGAACAAAGAGCTTTAAGAGCCTATTACAAGAAGCTGAGTGTCTATCAGATACCCCGCTCCAATGTTATTGTTATTTCGGTCAGGGCAAAAAGTGCCCGTGTAGCTGCCCAGATAGCCAACAAGCTGGCTGAAGAATATGTGGCTTCAACCCGCGAATCGCAATTGCATTCTACCGGTCAGGCCAGAAACTGGCTGGCAACCCAGATAGAAGGTTTGCGTGACAAGGTGGTTAAATCCGAAATGGCAGCCGAAGAATATCGGGCAAGGGCAGGGTTGTTGCGTGGTGGTCGCGATGGCAGCATAACCTTGTCCTCACAGCAATTATCCGAACTCAACAGTCAGATTATTCTGGCAGAAGCTGCCCGTTCCGAAGCTCAGGCCAAAGCCAGAGCCATCAGGGAAATGCTGCGCAACACAGGAAGTGTTTCAGGTTCTTCAGATGTACTGAATTCACCCCTGATCCAGCGCCTGCGCGAGCGTCAGATTTCCCTGCGCGGTCAACTGGCTGATCTTTCCACCACCTATATGTCAAATCATCCCCGTATCAAGGCAATCAAGCGGCAGATTGCCGGTCTGGATCGCCAGGTTCGAAATGAAGCATTGAAAATCGTTTCAGGTCTCGATCAGCAGGCAAAAATTGCAGCAACCCGCGAAGCATCCCTGCGCGCCAGTCTTAACGGTCTGAAAGCCAAAGTCAGCGGCACCAATCTGGATGAGGTCAAATTGCGGGCGCTTGAGCGTGAAGCTACTGCCAATCGTACCCTGCTGGAAACTTTCCTCAATAAATATTCTGATGCCAGTGCCCGTGAAGATGTTGGTGCCCAGCCGGGCATGGCCAGAGTTATTTCTCGGGCTGATATTCCAGCAAGCCCGTATTTCCCCAAGAAAGGCCCAACTGTATTGCTGGCCACTCTTGGCGGGTTTTTTCTGGCAACCGGCATAGCATTCATGGCTTCCATGATGAGCGCCCTGGCAGCCCCGGCAAGTATTCCGGCAACTGCACCAGTCAATTATGCCGCCAATCAGCCTGCTGCCCGCGCGCAACCCGCAGCGGTTCATAATATGCCAACAGGTCAGCCGGTACAGCCACAGCCCGGCATGCGTCAGCCCGTTATTGCCCCTGTGCCGCAACCGACCCCTTCGGTACAACCGGTTGTAAGCCCGATTGTTCAGCCTGCAAGACCGGTTGTGCAACAGCCAGCCGCTCCGGCACCAGCACCGCAACCGGCAGCACCAGTGCGTCCACAAGTGCCAAAATATTATCAGCCACAAGCCGCCACCAGTGATTTTTCACCTGCTGCACCAACCGTGTCTTCCCTGTCACAAATCCATGCCAGTGGCTCATTGCAGATTGCGGCAGCCAATGCCCAGACCATTATTCAGCAACCACAAAGCCCGTTTTCACAGGCGATAATCCCGGTAGCTTCCTGGATTAACTCATGCCGCCAGACGCTTGGCGTAAAAAAGGTGGCAATTGTTGCTCTTGCAGGCAGTGAAAGAGATAGCGCTGCCTCCAGCCTTGCCATTGCCAGATCGCTAGCCATACAGGGTGTTAAAACCCTTGTCATGGATGCCGACATGACCGGTAACGGCTTTGGTTCACTGCTTGATATGAGCAGTCGCCCCGGTCTGTCTGATCTTGTTTGTGGCAAGGCAGGTTTCATGGATGTTATTGTCAAGGACCAGATATCCGATTTGCGGATCATTACCGCAGGTCTTTATGGCAATGAAGCCTGGCCATTGCTCAGCTCTGACCGCATGAGCAGTGTTTATCAGGCCCTGTTGAGTGATGATACTCATGATCTGATCATCGTAAATGGCGGTGAACTTGCCCCGGCTGAAAGAATAACCAATGGAGCAGTCTCATATTGTGATGGCGCTGTGCTGATGGTGCCTGCGGCTAAAATGAATATTGCCGGTTCCGCCCTGCAATTGCTAGAGATGTCCGGCATGAGAGCCGTACATCATGTAAGTGTGATACAGGGCAATGGTGTTAAACAGCACACCGGCAATGTAACCCCAATTTCTCCCGGATTTGGTGGGCAGGCCGATAGTGCATTTCCAGGTAGGCAGGCTATATGAACAAGCTGAAAGTCAATTATGACCAGCTGGTACGAGAAGCAAAAAGCAAGATCAAGACAATCCCGCCGGTAATGGCAATGGATATGGCACTGGAAGATGATGTGCTGGTAGTTGATGTGCGCGATATTCGTGAACTGACACGCGATGGCTGCATTCCCAATTCAGTCCATGCCCCGCGTGGTCTAATCGAATCATGGGTTGATCCTGAATCAGAATATTACAAGTCTGAATTTGGTGACTATTCAAGGTTTCTGATTGTATGTGCATCCGGTCGCCGCTCGGCACTGGTTGCAGCCTCCCTGCAACAGATGGGGTTTGGTCCGGTGTTCAATATGGATGGTGGGTTTGCAGCATGGGAGCTGCTTGACGGCGATGTTTCCACTATAGACCAGGCCAGACACAAGGATCTTTTTGACCCCGAAGATCAACTGGTACGCCTGTAAGTTACGTTACATCAACATAAACAGTTGACGAGTGCCGTTACTTGCTGGTTAATGGCAGTCCGTAATGAGGGGACAAGTGTTTATGTCAGGCAGGGTTTTTGCAACTATTTCTATTGCTATTTTGCTTGCAGTGGCTGCCTTACCGGTTTCTGGCAGGGCAGAACTTATTCGCGAAGGTTTTGAAAATAACAGGCTGGATCAGGATTTCTGGTCGCTTCGTAACATGCCAGACAAACGCTTCTGGTTCGACAAACGGATTGTCAGGTCAGGAAAAAGGTCTCTGGCTATCATGGTCAAGGGGTTTGACATTGATCTGGACTGCAAATGCCAGAAAAGCGAAATCCGCGAGAAAAATCCCAATAGAATAAAGTTTGGAGATGATGTCTGGTATGCATTCTCGTTTTACCTGCATGGTCGCGCCGGAAATTCAATCGACACGCGCTGGCAAATAGCTGGCTGGAAGCAGGAATCAGATGGCAGTCCGTTTCTGGCCCAGCGTATGGACAATGATGTTTTTCATATCACGCTGGAAAGTGGCAATTCACGGGTTCTGCTTGCTGCAGCACGCGGCAAGCCGCAAAGCTTTATGGAAGCCATCAGCAAGGGCCTGATGTCAAGATTTGGCTATCTGACAGAAAAAGAAAAATATGACGGCACACACAATGTGAAACTGGTATTTGGACATAACCCGATACTGCCAAACCCGCATAAGGGCTGGGTTGACATGATGTATCATGTCAAGGGCGGTCTGGATGGCACTGGTATTGTTGAGGTTTTCGCTAATAATCGTTTCATTGTGCGGGCCACCGGTATCATCGGGGTCAAGGATTTCACCGGCCCTACGCAATATTTTCGAATTGGCCACAACCGGGCGGCATTGCCGGGAACCGCAATTATCTACATCGATAATTTCCGGCGCGGCAAAACCCGCAAAGATGTTGAGAATTGGAAACCGGCTGCAAAGTAATGATATGGCAGACCGCAATGCTGAATTAGATATATTTCAGTATCGCGCATCAGCGATTTCAGGCGTCATTCAACATTCAGTCTGACGACCATCTTGTGGGTTTTGGGGTCGAGCCGTGACCAGGCCGCCATTGAACCATCATACATTTTTGATTTTGTATTACCCAGCAATTCATGATCAATGAACCAGCCAAGTGATGCCCAGTGACCGGTATTGCAAAATACAATTGCATCACCACTGGTTGCTGCATTGCGGGCTGCATAAATACGGGCAATTGTCTTTGCATCCCTGAAAGTGCCCTTGTCATTGACGGTAAGCCAGCGTCCAGGAATCGATATGGCACCGGGCAGGGTGCCATGGCGGGTTACGCTGCCGGATTTGTTTATGCCCAGATGCTGGTCAGTGGGGCGTGAATCCAGCAAGGTGACGTTACTGCCAAGCGCCTTGGCAACATCCTCATCCGTTGCCAGCAGGGATCTGTTCATCTTCACTGTAAAACTGGATATTGCCGGTGTCACCATGCCCTTTTCCAGCGGGTTGGATTTGTCTTTCATATAAGCGCGCATTCCACCATTCATGATAGAGATGTTTTCGTGACCCAAAACCTTGAAAGTCCAGTATATTCTGGTGGCAATTCCGGTTTCGGCAGCACTGGACCCGGCATGTATCAGCACCACATGGCTGTCATTGCTTATGCCAAGTCTGGTTATGAGTTTGGTCAAATGTTCTGCTGATGGCAGCATGCCCTTGACGCCATTGACCTTAACCCGCCAGTTGTCCTTGTGATATTTGGCGTGAACAGCTCCTGGAACATGGCCATTCAGATAGGCTGGTGTTGATCTTAGATCAACAAAGACTATCCCTTCCTTGCCGCTATTGGCTTTTACCCAGTCAATATCGACCAGAGGTGTGGCTGCATAGGCTGTATGGCTGGCCCACAGGCCAATTAGCACAAATGCAACAAAATGCACTATTTTGGTGTTCATGGGAGGAAATCCTTCTTGATATGTCTGTCATAGCCGGTTGATTATTTATTGTTTTGGGCTATCAAGACATATCACGAAGTTGATATGTTAAAAAATCACGATTGCTTCAACAAACTTGATCTTGCAGCTTTCAGTCTTGCAAGGGCATCAAGGTAACCGATCTCAATGGCCTGATCAAAAGCATCCCATTGTCTGATTTCAATACCGCCAAGCGGAGGGGTAATGGTCAGATCAGCACGGCCAATCTGCTGGCGGTTATTGGCTTCACCCCCAACAGTACCAGCGCGCATCAATATTGTCATGATTGGTGGCGATACCAGTTTTTTATACCAAGGCAACTTGTTCTCATTGCGTAACCAGTCGCGATCCAGTGCATGTTCTCTTGCCACATCAACCGCAATCACCGGGCCGCGATTAATGCCCCGCATAACATCTACCGGCAGATTGTCCAGAACCCCGCCATCAACCAGAATCCCGTGTTTGGAAGCAATCGGCGGCAATATTCCCGGAAGCGCTATACTGGCCCGCAAGGCCCGCCAGACCTTTTCTTTGCGGTGAATATGTACCAGACCGCTGGTAAGATTGCTGGAGGCACAGAAAAACGGTTTCCACAGGTCAATTATCCTGGCATCACCAAAATTTTCATGCAGCAAACGCTCAACCTTTTTACCCCTGACCAGCGACAGGATCGGCAAGGTGTAGTCAGAAAGCGGGTTGGTTCTGACAAATGTATTATAGATGCGCCGCTTGGATTCAGCAAAATCCCAGCCCCTTGCATGGCACGCCGCAATAATAGCACCCATTGATGAGCCGCCAATGAAATCAACAGTCATTCCCAGCTCATGAACAGCTTTCAGCACCCCTATATGGGCATAGGCTCTGGCTCCGCCTCCTGAAAACACCAGCCCCAGCCCGCGCCCTGTCAGAATACGGGCCAGATGCTGCCAGTCAGCATTTGCTTCGCAAATATGAAAATGCCGGTTAACCGGTATTTTTTTCAACCATCTATTGGTGTTTTTCGGCAGTTCATTACATTGATCATGCACAATAACCAGATCAAGCAACTGATGCCTTGCCCGCTGGTGCAATATTGGCATGGGTAAATTGGTAAAGGGGCGTTCACGGCCATTGGCTATAACCATGATCCGGTCAGCCTGGCGCGCTATTTTTTCATTCCATCCCGGACTGTCATGTTTGCCCTGAAACAATACCAGATCATGCCTGGCCTCAATTTCTGCCAGTCCCTTTATCTCGCCATTGTCGCACTGACTGGTATAAAGCAGGTGAGAGATGTTCTCGCTATCAAGCGTCCGGCACAGATTAGCGCAAACCAGTTCGGTTTCACTGGCATTATTTGCCGGTAAGATGGCGATGGTTTTGGGTTCCAGTTGCAATCCGTGCTGATTGGCTGCCTGTTGCAGACGGTGTACCAGCATCCGGTTCAACTCGTGACTTATTGCCGGTTCGCTTTTGACCAGCCGGTGAAATTCACTTGCCGACAGTTTGATCAGTTCACTATCGCGAATGGCCGTAACAGTTGCAGAGCGTTCCTCACCAGATATTACCGCCATTTCACCCACGGTTTCACCCGGCTTGATGATGGCAAATAATTGCGGATAACCGGATGGGCCTTGAATATAAACTCCAAGCGATCCGCGCAACAGAACAAACAGTGCATTGCCTTCATCACCTGCCCGGAACAGGTCATCACCGGCCTGAATTTTCACCTTCATAGCCGCAGCCATTATCTGCGCTGTGACTTCAGGCTCAAATGTATTCAGCAAATCCAGATCGTTTTTTTCTGCCATGAATGACTATCTATGAGTTTTTTGTCTTTCTTTCTTACTATGATTTGCTCATAAAAGGGGAAAATCTGACTCAAGAGAGATCAAATGGCAGTTATCAAATCAGTTGTAAATGTGAACAGCGCCGAATTTGCCGCCAACAAGGCGATAATGGACGAGTTGGTCAGCGAGCTTGTAGCGGCCCGAAAGAAAATAGCTGAAGGTGGCCCGGAAAAATCCAGGCAAAGACATTTATCGCGCGGCAAGCTGCTGCCGCGTGATCGGGTGAACCGTTTACTGGACAAGGGTTCCGCCTTTCTGGAAGTTGGCGCCATGGCTGCCAATGGCATGTATGGCGGTGACATTCACTCAGCCGGGCTGATAACCGGTATTGGTCAGGTTTCAGGCAGAAGCTGCATGATTGTCTGTAATGATGCCACTATCAAGGGTGGCACATATTTCCCGGTTACTGTCAAAAAGCACCTGCGGGCACAGGAAATTGCCATGCAAAACCGTCTGCCATGTATCTATCTGGTTGATTCAGGCGGTGCCAATCTGCCCAACCAGACCGAAGTTTTCCCCGACAGGGAGCATTTTGGCCGTATATTCTTCAATCAGGCCAATATGTCGTCCATGGGCATTGCCCAGATTGCCTGTGTCATGGGTTCATGCACGGCAGGTGGCGCCTATGTTCCTGCCATGAGTGATGAAACCATTATTGTCAAAAATCAGGGAACCATCTTCCTTGCCGGACCGCCTCTGGTGAAAGCTGCAACCGGCGAGATCGTATCTGCTGAAGAACTGGGTGGCGGTGATGTTCATACAGCAACATCTGGTGTTGCCGATCATCTGGCGCTTGATGATGACCATGCGCTGGCCATCGTCCGTGATATTATTTCATGTCTGGGAACGTCTGAAACCGCTTTAATTAACCGAACCGAGGTTGAACCGCCGCTATATTCAGCAAGTGAGCTGAACGGTGTGGTGCCTGCATCAACTTCAATCCCTTATGATGTGCATGAAGTAATAGCCCGCATAGTTGATGGTTCCAGGTTCAGTGAATTCAAGGCGCGCTATGGAACCACACTGGTAACCGGCTTTGCTCATATTTGGGGAATACCGGTTGGTATAATCGCCAATAACGGTATTTTGTATGGTTCTTCAGCCTTGAAAGGTGCTCATTTTGTCGAATTGTGCTGCCAGCGCAAAATACCCATACTGTTTTTACAGAACATTTCCGGCTTCATGGTTGGCAGTAAATATGAATCAGGCGGAATAGCCAGAGATGGAGCCAAGCTGGTAACTGCGGTTGCCTGTGCCAGGGTGCCGAAAATCACTGTTATAATTGGCGGATCATTCGGGGCCGGCAATTATGGCATGTGCGGGCGCGCCTATGATCCAAGGTTCCTGTTCACATGGCCTAACAGCCGGATATCAGTAATGGGTGGAGAACAGGCTGCATCAGTGCTGGCAACGGTTCGGCGCGATTCAATTGAAGCATCAGGTGGCAAATGGAGCGAGGTTGAAGAAGCAGAGTTCAAGCAACCGATACGAGATCAATATGAAACTGAAGGCCATCCATATTATGCAACTGCCAGATTATGGGACGATGGCATTATTACCCCTGACGAAACCCGCAATACTCTCGGGCTGGCACTGTCCGTAACTTTGAATGCTCCCATGGATAATACACGATTTGGTGTTTTCAGAATGTAACCAATTGTTATTTATGGAAATAATCATTTTAGCATAAAATAAACAACTCCATTCTATAGTTCTTGATTAAACAGGGAAACAACTATCTGATTATCGAAGCTTAATGCTTTTATAGCAGGGCGAATGGATTTGAAATGGTTTTACCGGATTATCGTGGATTTATGAAACCTGTATTGCAGGCAATTGAAAATGCCGGCGGTTTTATGAAGGCTGGATTATTGCCCGAAGCCCTGGCCGACCATATGTATCTTTCACCTGAAGATATAACTTCCACTCTTCCAAGTGGTCGTGAAACCGTATTTGAAAACCGCTATAAATGGGCTGTTACCTATCTGGAGCAGGTTAATCTGATTGAATTTTCAAATAATGATGGATATCGCATTACGGAGCAGGGGCGTAATTACTTAAACAAAAAAGATGTTGATCTTTACCCGCATCCCGCACCGCACAATTCAGCAAACAGCGGCTATTCAATTGCCAATAGACAGGCACCCCAATCAACAGCAGATAACATTTCATATGGCAATGAATGCGAAAACCGGGAATGCAAAAACCCGGTTGAACTGCTAACCGAACAATTTTCAATAGCCCGCGGTCAACTAAAAGATGCACTGCTTAAACGTATATGCGCACAAACCCCGCAATTCTTTGAAATTTTGATAATCGATCTTCTGGTTAAAATGGGATATGGCAAAAGTTCTGCAGACCTTGCCAGCCATCTTGGTCGCAGCGGAGATGGTGGTGTTGATGGAATGATACAGCAGGACCAGTTAGGTTTGGATACCATATATATTCAGGCCAAGCGGTTTCGCCCTGAAACAGCTGTGCCGGTAGCTGCCGTTCGTGACTTTGCCGGTTCGCTGGAAGCCCACAAGGCCAACAAGGGGGTGTTTGTAACCACTTCGCACTTCACCAGTTCCGGTTTGAATTTCATCGATGCAATATCCAAAAGGGTAATATTGCTTGATGGCGAAAAGCTGGTGTCCTTGATGGTAAGACATGATATCGGGGTCAGGCATGTGGAAACATATGAGGTGAAGCACCTTGATGAAGCGTATTTCTCCTGATCAGCATATGGGGCAGGGGCTTGATTATCCATATATGTTCATGTATTGTTCTAATCAAGCTTGTGGACAAGCCATTTGGTCGCTGGTTTTATCACTGCCATTTCGCTAGGTTTGTAATCACAGTTTCAAAAGTTTACCATTTTTAAGAGAGGCTCCAATGGCTGGATCAATAAACAAGGTTATTCTGGTTGGCAATCTGGGCTCTGACCCTGAAATCAGACATACACAGGATGGCAGGCCAATCGCCAATTTGAGTATAGCAACCTCGGAAAGCTGGAAAGATCGCAATACCGGCGAAAAGCGCGAGCGTACAGAATGGCACCGGGTGGTTATTTTTTCTGAAGGTTTGGCCAGGGTTGCCGAGCAATATCTGCGCAAAGGCTCCAAGGTTTATATTGAGGGCCAGTTGCAGACCCGCAAATGGCAGGATCAGTCAGGCCAGGACAAATACACAACCGAAATTGTATTGCAGGGTTTTGGCGGCACTCTGGTCATGCTGGATTCCAGAAGTGGCGGCATGGGTGCCGGTGGTGGCATGGGCGGCGGTGATAATTTTGGCCAGTCAAGCCCGTCACAACCACAGGGCGGCGGTCAGTCAACTGATTTTGCCCGCGATCTTGATGATGATGTGCCGTTTTAGGCAAAATCTGATAAATTCTGCAAAAAGGGGATCAGTCTTTCTGATCCCTTTTTCTTTACTACAGTCCCTCGTGATCTACGCAGATTTCAGCAACATTGACGACCAAGCAGCCCAGAGCAAATAGGCCCAAAGAGACCTGATCCATTTGAGGAGCAGGTGGAAGTTGTATCCTGCGGCTGCCAGGATCGGGTTTATGGCATCGCCGTGGGTGTGGGCGAGGTAGTTTCTGGTCATTCGGTGTTCGTTTTTGATATGGCCAATGACCGGTTCGACGGCGGCGCGGCGTTTCATCTGTCTTTTGATGTTTGGGGTCATTCGGCGCTTCTGGCCGGTGGTAAAGACCTTGAACTTGTGCTCAAGGCGAGCGTTGTGGCCTCTGTACCCTGCATCTGCCAGAACCCGTTTGAGAACCCCGCCAGTTAATCAGTTTTATTCATAGAGCGATTGTAACACGAAAAACAAAAACCGCGATGGCTCTTCATCCCAGCCAAGCAAGATGCACCAATTACGCCATTACCAATAGTGTAACAGATGCGGCGATAGAGCAATTTATCCTAAAAACTGAAACAGGCGGCTTGATTGGACACCGGCATCTCAAAGTCCTTCACCCCCCAAAAGGTACTCAAAATTCCCGGGACCGGCCACTTCGGTCAAAGTGCGGATTACCTTCCTGATTTTAGCAGGCGTATCGTTGGGGCCCGAAACAAAAAATGGCTTGCCATCCATACCGAATTCATACTCGACCGTGCAGGGTTCAGCCGTTACAGGTAATCCGTGACAGGCAAAAGCGTATCCTGGAGCTTGAGTTCATATTCGTGTTTATGCTTGATAATCTTCTCAATGCCCGCGAAATGCAGCAGAAGCTCCATGACGCGATTATTAAAGATATCCGTCTCGCCCGTGTACATATGACGGATCGAGATTATCATATGAAATCCAATGTCATTTTCGGTATGGCGCATGGGCTAGAGATGCCGGAAACCGGTTTTATCTCACCGTTCAGTCTGGCGTATTTTCCGACTTTCGTGCCAAGGGTTATCCGTTTGGCAATAAAGTTTGGGGGCGATTGAAAATAGTTGCCAAGTGAGTGGTCGGTGCCGTATTGTCAGTAGCGGTTGTTTTCTGGCTCATTGAGGGCAATCTGATGAGATTTTTATTTGTGGCTTTATTGATGTTGATGGTGCCGTTGGCCACTTTGGCGGATGACAAAATCCAGCCCTGCCCAAAGAGCAAGCTCGGCCTTGACTACCTCACTCTCACCAACGGCTACCAACCCTTAGCTTGCATGCTGGCTGGAGGTGAAGAGGAGTTTCTTAGCAGTAAAACTGCTCAGGAAGATTATGAGGAAGATTTAATTCCAGTCTGGAAGCAGGACTTAGTACCGGAAATCGCCACCGGTAGAATATTTAATGACACGGTCGACAACATGCGTGAATACACCCCGAACATGCTGCTCAAATTTGCCGAGCTTCCCAAGCAGGGGAAATATCATTCCTTAGCACTCGTCGGTGTCGGATACAGATTAGATCTAGCACTCGCCACTGCAAAAAAGCTGATTGGTGGGAGAAAGTAAATATGCTGGCACTCCTGAAATCTGCTTTCCTTGCTTTTGCATTTATGACTATCAGCACATCCACCATGGCAGGTGAGAGGAAAATCCCGTGCCCCGAGAGCCAACTCGGGATTGACTACCTCACTCTCACCAACGGCTTGTCCCCACAAGGATATGCTCATCCTTTTGCTGAACCGGGTCACAGCGCAAAGCCCATAACAGGCGCGGCAGGCGCCGCTGCTGACCCCTCCCATGCCAACCCTCAACGCGTAACTTTGTAACCTGAAAATCAAACCTCCAAACCGCCGTTAACCCGGCTGGTTCCGCTCGCTCACGCAAAATCAGGCGATCGTCGTGAATGATTCAGGTTAAGGCCTCGATTTGCGGCAGGATGGTTTCAAGCGTGTGCCCGTCATAGGGATTGCCCGGCGAGGATTTGGCATGCACTGCAAACTGGCCGCCCTTGCAGCGGTTGAGCGTGGTGGCGATGGAGGCCTTGACGCCGAACTCATAAGGTTTATGGGATTTGCCTTTTCCAATGGACTCAACTTCCGGCGCATGCAGGGAATATATCTTTTTGGGGATGTCATCGCGCGGCTTCTGGGTGCGTACCCGTTCGGCCTTCCACAATTCCTCACGGAAAATGTCTTCCAGCATAGCGTTGCCTTTGATCTGGCGGCCAATGTCACGAATGGTCCGGCCAAGCCAGGTTTTGAGCCGCCTTAGCTGGCGTCTGGCCCGTTTGTATTGTTTGGCATGGGCATAGCGCCCATACATGATGAGGGCAAATTTACCGACCCGCTTGTACGTTTGGCGCAGCTTGATGTCGTGTTTTTGAGCCATTTTCACCAGCCGTTCGCGCGCCTTGTGGCAAAGCCTAGCATCTGTCGGGAAGGTGATGTTCTTTTCGGCAATCGTGGTGTCGACAATCACCTTGGTGAAGTCAGACGGCTTTGCTGCGCCCAGCTTGAGGGCAACATTCATGCTTTCAGCCAGCAAAGCCTCAATCTGATCTTCGCCCATGCGCTGGCGCCAGCGGGTCAGGGATGAGCGGTCAAATGGCAGTTCATGGCAGAAGAATTCCTCGCCACAAAAATACTGATAATACGGGTTCTCCACCCAGCGTGCGCAAAGCTCTTCGTCAGACAGATTATCGGCATATTTGAGAATGTGCAGCCCGGCCATCAACCGCGTCGACAGCGCCGGATGACCCGGTTTGGTGTCGTAGTTCTCACCGCACTTTTCCGACAAAAACTGCCAGTCAATCGCCCCGGCCAAAACCACCTTTTCGTGGCCCATGTCGATGATCTGATCCAGCCGCGAACGAAACATGTCGTTCTGACCTGTATGCTGTGGTTCCTTCGGCTTCATATCACCCTCCAAATCAGTATATAGAGCAGTGAATCACACAAAAACAGCAAATGCAAATTGCAAGGAAGCAACAGCAAAACTGTGCTTTACTTGCAATATTTAATACTTTGAAAGCCTGTTTTATCTCAATAATTCAGCGGGTTGGGAATACTTCACGTGGGACTACTACAGTTTTTCAACCTGACCGATCCAGCAACCCTTGTCATGCTTGACCAGTTTGAATTTCGGGCGCTTGAAGCCAAGCCCGGTCTTTTTCCAGCCGAATGCAAAATACTGTTTCCGGTCACTGGCATAATTCTTGAAATTGCAGATCAGGCCGCTTTTCTGCAGTTCCTGATTGATGGCATTGCGGGTTTTCTCACGGAAACCTTCAACCATGCACACTGTTCCTTCACGCAAATGGCGAAAATCTTCAGCTTCTACATTGCCATCAAAAATTACCAGGTCAAAATCACCTGAAATCAGATGTTTGCTGTTATCATCACTATGCAGGTCAAGCTTTTGCAGATGCGATTTGGTCAGGTTTTTTTTTAACTGCTCAATACAAAAATCATTGGCTTCAGTTACCGTAACCTGTTTGACCTGATGCTCGTGATCTAAAATCGCATAAGTCATGGTTCCGATCCCGGCACCAAATTCCAGAATATTTTCCGGTTTGTTTTGCCGTAAAATCGCGCTCAGACAGGAAATGGCAAAACTGCCGGCAATATGTTGCGATCCCGGTTTTTGCTTGAACATCCGGTAAATGCCTTCAGCAAAAGATTGATCTTGTTCAGTAATTTCCAGTTGCACCAGATTGCCCCTTGCCGTTAGTATTGAATAAAAGCCTTAGATAAAACCTCATACCAACAGCCATATAAACACAACCTGAAAAGACCGGAGTAATCGTCATTGAAAATGATGCTTTAGGAAAGGATCTATCCGGTGTTGATAAAACTGCCAGCAGGAATATTCAAGTGGGTTCTGGCAGCAGATAAGCTGTTATTTCAAGAATAACACTAATTTTTTCCCTTTAACTTCCAGCGCAGATAAAAGGCAATCCGCTTGAGTGCGGGGTTTGACTTGATAAAGCGTTTCAGTTCAACCCTGTAACCCACAAGAATGGATATAACCCGCCCGGCAAGAGAATTGGTCAATATGGTTTCGTGCAGTGCAATGGTTTCACTGGCCCAGTGCCTTTTATAGTCACTGTCACCGGTAGCAAAATCAAATCGCTTGTAACCGGACTTGCAGCAGGCTTGAATCGTCCGGCGAAGGGCATTGTCTCCCGGTGATAGTTGATGCAAATCGGTACGCCCGGTTATGGTGGCTATCATTGCCCAATATGACCCGCCAAAGCCAACCCCGATCATTGTTGCTAGCAATTCTCCGTCAAGGCTTAGATAATATGGCAGCAGCACCGGTCCACCATTGGCATGTACCGCATCTGACAGGCGATTCAAAAAAGCGGTATTTTCGCGCGTAACCACATTATGAATGCCTCTTTCACCCAGACGTTTTTCAAGCTGCACAAGTGCGTTGCCAATGATTTTGCGCGATTGCTGGCCAGTTGTCGGCAGACCAAAGAAAACAGTGCCTTGCTTTTCAAGCTTTCGGTCTCTTTTGGCATTGCCCCGGCGCGAGGATGATGAACGTTTGCGCCGGTATAACTCGTCATAATCACCAGACAGCTCCATTGCATAAGAGCAATTGGCAGATCTGTTGCTGAACAGGGGCGCCAGCGGATTATCTATACCGTTAATGGTCTCAGGCTGGTTGTTAAGGTGAATAACGTCAAACCGGCCAAGTGCACAGACTATTTCCGGCCAGTAATTCCCGATTGCATTATTTTTGGCAGCAAAAAAAGCCTGATCAAAAATAGCTGATCCATAGGTTAGTTCATCGCTGCTTATCCACCTGACAAATTGCAGCCCGTATTTTTTATAACGGCATAGCGGCAGCAACAGCACCGGGCGGGCTTTTTCATCAAACAGTACAATTATCAGAATTTTTGCATCAATGGCCGCCCCGATGGTTTCCATCCAGGCCCGGCACCATTCATAGGATTGATAGGCCGTGCAAACCCCGCGCTGTTCAAGTTCCAGCCATACCGGTCTTGCATCTTTCATTGAGTGAAAGACCTGAACCCGGCTCAAATCCTGTATTGCCGGTTTTCTGTCAAAAGCTAATAAGGTCACTCAAATTCTCACAATCCGTAAAATGAAAGTAAATACTTGCATGTTAGTGTCACCCCAAACACAGCAATTTACGGACCAGAATTCACATGTCGTTGAAAGAAACCCTAATCCGTTCCATTCTGGATATGGTGCATTATAGCAAAATGTCGCAGAAAATCGGCCTTTTTAAGGGTAGTGGCGCCCTGTTAATGCTACATCACATTCGCCCCGGTGGCGGCCTGCAACAGGGTTTTGCCCCCAATAGCGGCCTTGAAATAACCCCGCAGTTCCTTAATGACACAATCGAACAACTGGTTGAAAACGGCTATCAATTGCTGTCTTTGGCAGATGCCGTCAATATAATCGACTCTGGTGTCAAACCCGACAAGCCTTTTGCCGTGTTCACCATTGATGATGGTTACCGCGATAATCTGCAACATGCTCTGCCGGTTTTCCAGCGCCATGATTGCCCGTTCACCATTTTCATTGCCCCTGACATAACAGATGGCCGCAGTGAATTATGGTGGCGCGGTCTGGAGCAGGTGGTTCTGGAAAACCGGCATATCGAGGCTGAAATCGCCGGTGAAAAATTCAGCCTTGAGGCCACCGATACCGCCAGCCAGCGCGAAGCTTTCTGGAAGCTGTACTGGCCTGTACGCAATATGCCGGAAATTGAACAGCGCCAGTGGATAAGACAATTTTGTTCATTCTATAATGTTGATCTTGATGAGCAATGCGCCCGTGAAGCCATGAACTGGGACGAACTGCGCCAGATCGCTTCTGACCCTTTATGCACTATCGGTGCCCATACGATCCATCATTACGCAGTATCAAAACTGCCAGCAGAAATGGTTGTAAAAGAAGCGGTGCAGTCACGTGACCGGATAAGCCAGGAGCTGGGAACCACCCCGGAATTCTTCGCCTATCCCTATGGTGACGCCGGTTCTGCCGGTCCCCGCGATTTCGAGCTGATTAAGGAAGCAGGTTTCAAGGCTGCTGTTACAACCCGCAAGGGACTGATATATCCTGATCACCAACAGCATCTGACAGCCCTGCCACGCCTGTCGCTTAATGGTGGCTATCAAAAACAGCGCTATACAGATGCCCTGTTGTCAGGAATCCCCTTTGCCCTGTTCAACCGCTTTCGCCGGGTGAATGTGGGGTAGGGTAGGGCCATTGCGATGATTGGCTCAGGTTAAGGAAAGCGCACCCTTGAACCCCGTTTTGCACAGACGGGCAGCAAAAACGATCTATCGCCTCATTACAGGCCAGATACCGGATCGGGAGACTAGCTCCCAACCGGCTTTACTGTTGAATATTACCCCTTGCGCATCATCATGCTGGGAGCCTTCATGGCTATAGCGTAATCACTTTGCAATTCCAGCGCTGCTTTATAGCTTTGCATGACCTTGGCAAATTGCGGGTTTTTGGCGGCCTGTTCGGCCATGACTTCGCTTGATGCCTTTTTAAGTGCTGTCATCACATCATCAGGAAAAGCGGCAAATTCAACGCCCTTTTGTTTTAACTGCTTGAAGGCAAGAGCGTTGAAATAATCAAACTGGCCAAGGGTTTCAACTGATGTGGCTTCAGCCGCATTGGCTATGATTGCCTGCAAATCCTTGGGCAGTTCATCAAAAGCATCCTTGTTTACCACAATTTCCAGCGCCGCTGATGGCTCATGGAAGGCTGGCAGATAGCAATATTTGGCAACCTTGTTCAGACCAAAAGCCTGATCCAGCATCGGGCCGACCCATTCAGATGCATCAATCGCACCGGACTGGAAAGCCGGGAATATTTCTGGTGGTGGCAGCAGTACCGCATTCACCCCCAGCTTGCGCATGGCCTCACCGCCAAGCCCGGCAATGCGCATGTTAAGGCCAGACAAGTCTTTTACCGTCTTGATAGGTTTCTTGAACCAGCCTGCTGACTGGGCGCCGGAATTGCCGGAATAAAACACTTTCAGACCACGCTCTGCGGCAATCTCGTCCCAAAGCTTCTGACCGCCGCCAAACCGCAACCATGAAGCATGTTCAACCGCTGTCATGCCAAAGGGAACAGCTGAAAAGAAGTGCAGGGCCGAATTCTTGCCGGCAGAATAATAGGGGGTGGAATGACCGATTTTGGCAGTGCCGTTCTGCACAGCATCTTCAACCCCGAATGGTGGAACCAGTTCACCGCCAGAAAACACCTTGAAGCTCAAACGGCCATCCGACATTTCAGCAACCCGTTTGGCAAAGCTGGTAACATTGGTGCCGACACCTGGTGCCTTGGCTGGAAAAGATGATGGCAGTTTCCACTTGATTTTGCCACTGGCAATCGCCGGGGTTGCCAGCGCAGCGGCTGGAACCGCTATGGTACTGGCCTTGATGAATTCTCGTCTTTTCATAATATTCCTCCGTTAGTTTTAAGCTTCAGCATCAACCAAACATCAACTGCGGCAGCCATGTGGCCAAAGCTGGAAATGTCGCGACAATCCCTATAGTTATAATCTGAATGATAACAAATGGAATGATTGAAATGTAAATATCGCGGGTGGTTATTGATTTTGGTGCCACCGAGCGGAAATAAAACAGCGCGAACCCGAATGGCGGTGTCAGGAATGATGTTTGCAGATTGAGCGCTATCAATATGGCGAACCAGACGGGGTGAAAGTCTGATTGCAACAGAACCGGCCCAACAACCGGTATCACGATAAATACAATTTCGACAAACTCCAGAATGAACCCGAGTGCAAATATCACCAGCATGGTCGCTGCCAGCATTCCCCATTGACCGCCGGGAAGGCTGGTGAGCAATCGCGAAACCGTCTCATCGCCATCAAAGCCGCGAAACACCAGCGACAGCATTGAAGCGGCCATGATGATGCCAAAGATCATCGCAGTTATCCGCACCGTACCGCCAAGAGCATCCATCAATACCTGTGAAGTCAATAATTGTATTATCGCCAGTACCGTTCCTGCCAGCAACAGTAACACCAGCATCATGGTGACAACAGATGGTAAAGTCAGGGCCAGTTGTCCGCTGGAATAATCAATTTTCGTATATCCGGCAGCTTTCATCATCACAATGATAAAAGCCACCACCCCGGTTGCAAACATTAACTGCCTGAACGCTTTGGCAGTTCCTGGCTGATTGGCCGCAGTCAGTAGCAATGTACCGGCAACCCCGATAACAGCTGCTTCGGTGGCTGTTGCCACGCCCATCAGGATTGACCCCAGCACTGTCAGTATCAAGATAACAGTTGGCAGGGTTTCCCATAACAGGCTTGATATCAGGGGGGCTGTGTCTGTTTCAGATATTGTTTGAGTAGCAACAGGCTGGCTGTCAGCTTTTTTGCCGGAAAAGCTGATCAATACAACCATGTAAATTCCGTATAATCCAACCAGTATCAGGCCGGGCAGCAGGGCACCGGCAAACAGATCGCTGACGGTAACAGGATCAGGAGCAAAATTGCCAACTTCGCGTTGCGCTTCAATATAGGCATTGGAGATCTGGTCGCCCAAAAAGATCAGTACAATGGAAGGCGGGATAATCTGCCCGAGCGTTCCGGCAGCACAGATCAGCCCGCTGCTGGCGCGTCTGGAAATTCCGGCATTGAGCAGGCTTGGCAGGCTGATCATGCCCAGCATGACTATGGTGGCACCGATTATCCCGGTTGAGGCGGCAATCAGGGTGCTGACGAACAACACGGAAATTGCCAGCATCGAGCGCGAACCGCCCAGCAATTTGCCGATATTGACAAGCATTCGCTCTGCGATACGCGATTTTTCCAGCAAAATACCCATCAAAATGAACATCGGTACTGCCGTTAACAGCGAATTGTTCATGATGCCGAAAATGCGCTGCGGATAGGCCATCAGATAGCTTGTATCAAATGCACCAAACCATGAGGCGATAAAGGCAATAGCCAGCGGTACCCCGGAAATTACCAGCATTACCGGAATACCGGACAAAATCCCGGCAAGCAGCGATGCTGCCAGCACCAGCAGCCAGACTTCTTCAATGCTCATCTGATTTATCGGCTTTCAATGCGGGAAACCATATGGCAAGGCTTTGCAGCAACATCAAGATTGCAGCCAGCGGCAGGCAGGATTTGACCAGAAACAGGCCGGGCAGACCACCGGTCTCGCTAGATCCTTCATGGATGCTCCATGAATAGACAATATCGGGCCAGACATTGAGGATTATCATCGCAAATACCGGTATCAGAAAAAACAGATGTCCGAACCGGTCAATCAGCAGTTTCATACGCGGGCTTTGACTGGAGCGAAACACATCAACCCGCACATGTGCATCCTGCTTGAGTGCCACCGGCAACCCAAGCACCACCAGTGCTGCAAAAGCATATGCAACTCCATCCTGCAATTCCAGAAAACCGATACCGAAAACATAGCGCAGCAACACCACCATCAATTGCAGCAAGAAAACCCCGGCCAGCAGAAATATGCAGATATTTCTGGTAACCATATGCAGTAATTGCAGTAACCGTATGAAATTCGTTGGTTTTTGTTGCCCTGTGACCATAAAACTATCTCGCTCCAAGAGCGGTAGTTATAAAAGAACAGCACAGTAATTTCAATTTTTTAATAATCTTGAAATCATCTGTGCTGCTTTGAGCCTGTTACGGGCAATATGTTACTTTTCCAGGGCCTGTTTGATATCAGCTATAATATCATCTGCAGTTTCAATGCCGATTGACAGGCGAACCAGTTCCGGCCCGGCACCGGCCTTTTTCAACTCATCGGCTGTCAGTTGGCTGTGGGTGGTAGATGCCGGGTGAATGACCAGCGATCTGGTATCACCAACATTTGCCAGATGGCTTAGAAGCTGAACCTGTGACACAAATTTTACACCGGCTTCAAAACCGCCTTTCAACCCGAAGGTAAACACGGCACCGGCTCCACGCGGGCAGTATTTCTGGTGCAGATCATAATGCGGGCTGCTCTTTAGACCGGCATAATTGACATATTCAACTGCCTCATGCCCATCAAGGAACTCGGCCACTTTAAGCGCATTTTCACAATGTCGTTCCATGCGCAAGGACAGGGTTTCCATGCCGGTCAGTATATTGAACGAATTGGTCGGAGAAATTGCCGGACCAAGGTCACGCAATCCCAGCACCCGGCAGGTAATGGCAAGGGCGATATTGCCAAAGGTTTCATACATCACCATGCCATTATAAGAGGCATTTGGTTCGCTGAGCATCGGGTATTTTCCACCCTTGGCCCAGTCAAACTTTCCAGCCTCAACCAGCGCACCACCCATTGAATTGCCATGGCCTGCCATGAATTTGGTAAGCGAGTGGGTTACAATATCGGCTCCATAATCAAAAGGTCTGCAAAGATATGGTGTGGCCAGCGTATTATCAACTATGAGCGGTACGCCCGCCTTTTCCGCAATGGCAGCTACTGCCTCGATATCTGTAACCCGTCCACCCGGATTGGCGATGGATTCAATGAAGATTGCTTTGGTCCTGTCGGTAATGGCAGCAGCTATGGAATCTGTATTTTCAGCATCGGCCCAGGCAACATTCCAGCCAAAGGACTTGAAAGAATGATTGAACTGGTTGATTGAACCGCCATAAAGCTGGCGTACAGCCACAAACTCATCGCCTGGCTGCATCAGGGCATGAAACACCAGCAATTGCGCTGCATGACCGCAGGAAGTGGCAACCGCTGCGGTTCCCCCCTCAAGTGTTGCCACTTTTTCCTCAAGTACTGAAGTTGTGGGGTTCATGATGCGCGTATAGATATTGCCAAAGGCACGAAGTGCAAACAGGTCAGCCGCATGCTGGGCATCATCAAACACATAAGATGTAGTCTGATATATCGGTGTTGCCCGTGCCCCGGTTGCCGGGTCCGGCTGGGCTCCGGCATGAATTGCCAGAGTGTCAAATCCATATTTATTATCGCTCATAATGTTTCCTCCAAATGTCTTTACGAGTGCTTTTGAATTACATTATTGCTACCAGAAAACGAAAAAGAGTACAACCGTTCTTATAACAGAACATATGTGGTTGATTTATGTCAATGATAATTGGGGCTAAACATAAGAATATGAATATCAACAAGTCCCTGAGAGTGGAGGAGGGTCAAATGTTACAAATATCACCGCAAAAGATCGCCCATATCATAGTACGGGCCAGGGAGATGGAAGTTAAGGTTGAATCATGGGGTGGCGCCCGCGACAGCGATGATTCTGACAATATTCTGGCCGATCTTACTGGCGATGCAACCGGTCTTGAGCTTAAAAGATTTATCCGTTCCCTTAATGATGATGAGCAGGCAGAACTGGTTGCTGTTGCCTGGATAGGCAGGGGAACTTTTGAAGCTGAAGAACTCGACGATGCTATCGAAACCGCCAAAATTGAAAAAGTAAACCCGACCGAGCAATATCTGATGGGTATCCCGTTACTGTCAGATTATCTTGAAGACGGGATGGACAAGCTTGGTATTTCACTTGAAGAAGCCGAAGAGGGTGTTATTTAGCGCGACAGACCCTGATCTATCCTCGACACGAGCGTGAATTTTGAACGGCAAGTCTTTTCCATGCCGCTCCGCATTGAATTTTTGAACAGGCAAATCTGGCAAGCATGTCTGCGGGCAGGGCGTGGGCCAGATTTAACAAGTGCCCCTTTCCATCTGATAGCGTAGAGACCATCATTCCGGCCAGATGTGCATTTCTGTTAAATACCGGTCCACCCGATTCACCTTTCTGGGTACCCATCTGCAACACCATGGCATCGGGGTAGCCAAAGCCATTATAACTTACAGGGCGGCCAAAACTCATTGAACGCACCTGACCAATGCGTGCAGTATCACCTTGTGAATGTGGTCTTCCTAAAGAGAAAACAGCAGTTCCTTTTTTGATACAGGCGTTTGATACCGGTATTACTGGCCTGCCTGAGAATCCTTTCAGCTTGATCAGTGCAATATCAGGAGATTTTTGAACTCCCACCACCTTGCCTGCATATATTCGGCCATTGGCATCGCGTGCATCAACCCGGTTGCCGGTTCTGACCGCAACATGGCCAGCAGTAAGCATATAGCCATTGCCAATCACAAATCCGCTTCCTGATGTGAGAGCCTTGGGTATGTTTCTGACATTGCGTCCGCCGCGCCGTCTTTTCTCATGCACAATCAGTGTAAGATAGGATGGATTGGTCTGATCAAGCAGGCTTTGCATATCAGATATCAACTTTGCTGAAGCCGGGCTTGCCTGTCCCTGAATGCTGACAGATCTTGGCTTGGCAATCTGGTTGCCGGTTGCACAAGAAGCAAGCAGCAAAGAAATAATAATAGTCCCGGTATTTCTCATCATCTCTATATAGGTAGTGGATCCAGCAATTTATCAGATTATGCCTTAATTGTGGCCGTTATATTGCTTCATAGCGACAAACCGCTTCCTTTAAAAGCTCTTTCAGCTCATCTAGCCATGGTTCATAAGGTTTCCAGCGACTGATCGAACTGCTATAGATTGGCTGGCGCACCTGATCGATACTGGCTGTTCGCACTGTTGAGGTGTTTTGATGGAAATTCAGACACTGATCATTCCACTCCAGTCCGGTATGTTCGATCAGCCTGCGTGTCTGTTCCTCACTGGATTGCACCAGCTGTTCATAGCGAACATCCAGAATCCGCCCCGGCAATTCCTGACGCCAGTAATCAAGGGTCTCGTCATACTGTTTCAAAAATCGCGCCATTTGCTTAAAACTATAGGTAAAGCCAAGTGATTCCCGGCTGAAATATTCAGTATAGGCCGACCAGGCTATATCCATGGGATGCCGCATCGAGTTAATCAGAATTGCATCAGGAAAGGCAGCCAGTATCAGCCCGATAAACTGAAATGAGCTGATGGATTTATCAACTATTCTGGCCTTGTGCGCCAATCGGCTCGGATATCCGGCAAGATAACTGGCTGCAAACCTGTCAAGTTCGGCTTTTTCAGTGGATTTAAGGGAAGGAGAAATATTGGGCAAAAGTTCCAGCTCACCCACACCTGCTGCCTCTGGATGACTGGCAATAATCTGTTCAATCAAGGTGGTTCCAGAACGTGGTGGCCCCAGAACAAACACCGTCCGGCCCTTTTGGTCTGAGTTTATCTGTTCTTTAAATGCTGCTGCCGGAAACAGCTGTTTCAGCCGGTCAATATTGGCCTGACGCAGTTCATAATCATCACTGCTCAGTTCGCCAAGCAATGAATTGGCTTGCCTGTAATCAGTAAATGCCTGCTCATACTGCTTTTTCCGGTTTAGAATATTGGCTCTGGCATAGTGTAAGGGCGAGCGCACTTCACGGGCTGACTTGTCCTTGATTTGCTCAAGAATGCTGGTTATTTCATGCAATTGACCATCAAGGTCAATATCCTTGGCAAAGTGCTTGATCAGATGATATCGGGCAAAACCGTTTTGGCTGTTTTCCTGTAATGCCTGATCCAGAAATCTGCGTGCCTCGTCCTTTCGTGCCCGGGATAGTTCAACAATCGCCATTTTGGTCAAGATCAGTGATTTGTTACCGGTGAGGTTTAGCCCTCGTGAGTATAGTTTCAATGAGGATTTTTCATTACCTGCTGCATCATAAGCTTCACCAGCTTCAAGCAGATCATTAACAGTACCACGGTTTTTTACGATGAAATCATAATGCTTTAATGCCATAGCAGGTCTTTTCAGACTCATATAAACCCTGGCAAGGTTAAGGTGAGCCGGCATGCAGTCACTTTGCAGCGAAATGGCTTTTATATACAATTTGCTGGCAGCCTCAAACTGCCTGTTCTCAGCCAGCAAGGCCGCCAGATTAACAATTCCGGGCATGAATTTGGGTTGAGACTGTAACAGCCTTTCATAAGTTGTAATTGCCTCATTAACCTGACCGGTAGCTTCAAGAGTTGATGCAAGAACAAACATGATTTCCGGGCAATCAGGTTCGATCTGCTGTATCTGACCAAGCAGTTCCATTGCAGCCGGGTAATTTCCCCGATTATTCAGACTGGCAATCATATCAAGAGCTGATCTGACTTCCTTGTGTCTGACCGGGGGCAGGCGGTAGCTGCCACTCATTTGAGGAACAGTTGCTTTTTTGCGTTGTTTCTTCCTATTACGTGCCATTTTATCAATTCTGTCGGGAGTAGGTGGTTTTAGCTTGCTAAATACTTAATCATTATCAACTGTTTGATAATAACAAGTCAGAGCGGCTGCGGGTAAGGTTTTGTATATTGATATTACAGTGTTTACTTCGCCTGGATCATTTTGTGAAGCAATCATTACATCATTGAAAACCAGACATTAAAAAACCGGCTCGCCTAAACGAGCCGGTTTCCCTAGACATAAAGCCTTAAGTGTATTTCGGGTCTGGTCTTAGAATGAGAACCATGCGCCGAATGCACCCTGGATGTCTTTAGACACTGCGCCGTTGTTCAGCTTTTCGCGAGCCCATTTGACGCCCCAGCCCATACGCATCTGAGATACTGGCTGCCACATCAGGTTAGCCTGTACTGACATAACTTTGTCTGTGCCGCCAGCTACAGCTCTGCTTTTTTCAAGGTCGTCAACATAACCGAAAGCTGCATTCAATGTAGTTGTTTCAGATACATCGAAACTCAGGCCTGCATTGAAGCCCCAAGCTTTGTTAGCTCTGTTATTAGTGTTATATACTGCGGCAGATCCACCAACGCCCTGACCAATATTCTCACTGGCGAGGAAGCGAAGAACTTCACCACGTCCAAACATGGCACCAGCGTTGAATTCTGCAATATCACCAAGGTTAATGCGAACACCACCACCTACAGCATAGCCAAGGCTTTTGCGCAGAGTATTGGTGTAGTCAGCTACTGTTGCTGCAACTTCAACTGCATGACCGCCAGCCATTGTGTAGCGTGCGTTCATTGCAAAGTTAGGATAATCAGCAGTATCATTACCTGTAGGATCGGTAGGATCCTGGATACCAACCTGGAAGCGAAGTGGGCCACCATTATATGTCAGACGGATCTGAGGAGCTCGTGAAGCTGTAGGACCTGCAGGACCTTCAGTTTCAACTGTTGCAACACCTGGAAGAGCCAGAGCGCCGATATAGGTAGAGTTACCAATCAACAGCTGCCAATCAGGAGTCATCTGCCATGTACCATACATATGACGAGCAGAAAGAGCGCCGCCATTGTTGGAAGCACGGAATTCAAGAACTGTGCCGATAGCGCCAATTGCTGTTTCAGTGTTGGCTGTAATGCGGAACTGACCAGTTGCATTGATGTTTACTGAAGAACCAGTACCTTCAAAGATGTTGGCAGGGTTAAGGCCGCCGCCATTATTGGCAGGATCACCATTTCCATCAATGCCGCGATCGCCACTTACTGTGGTGATTGTGCGAGCCCAACCGGTGATTGCTACTGTTGTTTCAGGAACAGGAAGGTCAGCTGTAGGTGCAACTGAGAAAGTAAGACCACGTGATGTGTCATACTTGAATTCTTTGTTTGTCAGGTTGGCATTGACATCTTCACTTACGCCGCGGCGCATTGTGATGAATGTTGCGCCTTCAGGAAGCATTGGAGCAGGAGCTGCTTCCATTGTGCTTACGCGAGACTGCAGAGCTTCAAGCTGTGCTTTCAGATCAGAAATTTCGTCAGCCTGTGCACTTGCTGCCATGACAGTCATTGCCACACCACCAAGAAGAGCCCGACGGAGCCACTTAGTATTAGTCATTTGTTATTCTCCTCAATGAATTCTTTGAGAGTTTAAGTTATCCCCCGTTTCCCCTGCAAACCGGAATAAGGAGGTGTGTGCATGTGAATCACACTGGAACCTTTATGTCGTCTGGATGCTGAAACGTCAATAAAGCAAAAGCACCTGAAGTTTGAATTAGGCTGCCTGTGTCGGAAATGACACACATTTGGCTTCCACAGCGTTGCATCTGTTAATAAAGAGTAAAAAATAAAGGTGTTTTGATGGCTCAAGGTACAGTACAGGCTTGATGGCGCCATCTTTGGTTGAGCTTGACAACCTGTAATAATTCCCGCAATTTGCTAGCCAATCAAAAGGTTAAAAAACAGTTATTATATAGGGGGTGTATGATGACATCATACAAATGTATGCCGGGAAAATGGTTTTGGGGTCTGATTCCCCTGGCGTTGCCGCTGGCTGGAGCGTGGTTTGTAGACACGCCACCAATGATTGATGAAATCAGGTCAAATGCTGCTGCAAATCTGCAATCAGCCGGCTTTGCCGATTTCAAGCTTGAAATGGATGGCCGTGATGCCATTCTGTCTGGTGAAGCCTACAGTGCTGATGATATTGGCAAGGCTGCAAAAGCCGTAGCTGCTGCCCATGGTGTGCGTCTGGTGGCCACCGGCAATATGAAAGTGGCTGCTCCAGTGATTCTGGATGCACCGACAGTAAAGTCGGCAAGTGTAAATGATCCTGCTGCCACCATAAGCGGGACATGGCCTGAAAAAACTGCAAAGACATTGAAAGTGACTGTTGCTGGCAAGCAATATGAGCTTGGCAGAGACAAGGAACTGACAAGCGATGGTGCCGGTAACTGGTCACTTAACCCCTCTGTTCCGCTCAAAGACGGTAAATATGATGTAGAAGTCACCATCACGGATGGTCGCAAGGCCACGGCCAGCGATGCAACCAGCAATGAAATCATCATTGATTCGACCCCTCCGGCTGCCCCTGGCATCAGCACTATCAAGTCAGCACAGCCAATGCCGGTCATCAAAGGCACCTGGGCCGAAAATGATGCTGTCAGTCTCAAAATTGGCCTTGCCGGTGAAAACTATGAATTGGGCAAGGACAAGCAATTAAAATCAGACGGCAAGGGCAACTGGAGCCTGACACCCAAAGCCCCGCTTGCTGATGGTTCATATGATGTGACCGTAACCACTGCTGATGCTTTTGGAAACACCAGTTTCCAAACATCAAAGGCTGCAGTAATTATAGATACCAAGGGCCCGTCAGCTGCAATGATTGCACCATTTGCCGGCGCTTCTGCCATGCCGCTGCTAAGCGGAACCTGGCCTGGCGGTGATACCGGTCTTGAAATTGCGATTGGCGATAAAGCCTATGCACTTGGCCGTGACAAGGAATTAACCGCAGATGGCAATAAATGGAACCTGAAGCTGGCAAAGCCGCTGGCCGATGGTATCTATGATGTCAAAATGTCCACTACAGACAAGCTGGGCAATGTTACCAGCAAAGTGCAAAAGGGCGCCATCGTGGTTGATACCACCGCCCCGGCAAACGGTCTGATTTCATCAGTGCAGGGTGCTGACAACAAGCCGGTGATTACCGGGCGCTGGACAAAAGCCCCCGGCAACAGCCTCAAGGTTGATCTGGCAGGCAATAGCTACACTCTTGGCAAGGACAAACAGCTTGCTACCAGTGATGATGGCAAATGGACACTCACGCTTGATGAAGCACTGGAAGATGGCCGCTATGCAGTGACTGTCACTACTGGTGACAAATTTGGAAATACTCGCAAACTGACCACTCCTGGTGCTGTTGTTGTTGATACTACCGCCCCGGCAATTCCAACTGTTACTTCAATAAAGGACCCGGTTGGCAAGCCTGTGATCAGCGGAACCTGGGCTGAAGGTGATGCCAGTGACTTGCGGGTAGTGGTCTCCGGCAAGGTGTTTGCCCTTGGTCGCAATGATCAGCTTGCCAGTGATGGCAAGGGCAACTGGACATTGTCTCTGGCAAGACCGCTGGCTGATGGCAAACACACCATACTGGCCGAATCAGCAGATATATATGGCAATACTTCGCGCATGGCCGAACCAAAAGTCACAATAGTTGACACAACCCGTCCGCCAGCAGCCAAAATCAATTCGGTTTTGAGCAATGATCCGCAAGCATCAATCAGCGGTAGCTGGTCAAATGGTTCAGGTGAAATGCTGGAAGTTGGTATTGATGACAAATCCTGGGTACTTGGCAAATATGACGGATTGAAATCTGACGACAATGGCAACTGGACCTTGAACCCTCCAACCCCATTGTCAGAAGGTGTTCACAAGGTAACAGCCAGGGTAACAGATGCTGCCGGAAATTCCTCGTTTTCTGAAAAACCGGATGCCATCACCATTGACACCACAGCTCCGTCCTATGTGACTGTTGATAATGTCCTTACCAACAGCAATATGCCTGTTGTTACCGGCAAATGGTCACCCGAGGCCAATGGTGGACTAAGCGTTGAGCTTGACGGTGATACTTATGAGCTTGGCAAGTCACCGCAACTGACTTCTGATGCTGCTGGAAACTGGAAGCTGAAAACCTCGCGCAAATTTGGGGAAGGCGCTTATGGTATAACAGCAAAAGCCAGTGATGCCGCCGGCAATGTGTCGGTTGTTGGCAAGCCTGCAGTCTTGACCATCGACACCACGGCCCCTGATGCAGTCAAGATCGGCCAGACCATAACCAACCGCACCATGCCATCACTTTCCGGCAGTTGGTCTGCCGCTGCAGGTGATTCCCTGTATGTAATTCTCAATAATCGCAATTACACGCTGGGAGAATCATCCAGTCTGGTATCTGACAAACAGGGAAACTGGACCCTCAATACTGCATCACCACTTAAAGAAGGCGTATATGCAGTAAAAGCCAAGGCCGTTGATGCCGCGGGCAACTTTGCTGAAACGCAAAGAGATGATGCAATTATCATCGATATGACACCGCCACCGCAACCATCAGTAACCACCATGCTGACCCGTCAGCGCCGCCCGGTCCTGACCGGCAATTACAAGGCAGATGATGCAGCATCATTGTCAGTAACTGTTGATGGCAAGGCATATACCATGGCTGATGGTTCGGTTAAGGTCAAAGGCGACAATTGGGCCTTGCAGCCTGCTGCTCCAATAAGTGATGGTGTATATGATGTAATTGCAACTGTAACTGATGCTGCCGGTAATATGGCAACTGATGCCAGCACTGGTGAATTGACAATCGATGCCACTTCACCTGCCATCCCGACGGTCAAACCTTTTGCTGCAGTAACCGGTGATGCTGTTATGGTTCGCGGCAGCTGGCCGGAAAAATCCGGTCACTCCCTGTCAGTTACTTTCAACGGGAAAACCCATATTCTGGGTTCGTCTGATGATCTCACATCTGATGGCAAGGGCAACTGGAAGCTGAAAGTTGGCTCGCAACTGGCACCAGGCAGCTATGATGTTGCTGTCAAGGTGGCCGACCGGATGGGGAATCAGTCAAATGATGTCAGCCGTGGAGAAATCTACATCAAGGCTCCCAAAAAGCCTGAACCGCCAAAACCGGCACCGGTAAAGGTCGCAGAGGCCCCGGCTCCTGCCAAGACAATGGAGGCACCGGCACCGGCAAAGGTAAATTGTCAGGCCGCGTTCCTTTCGGCCCTGTCTGGTGAAAAAATTCACTTTACCACCAGCAAGGCAGTAATTTCGGCTTCCAGCAAGGCTTTGCTTGACAGGCTGGCTGCTGCAGCAGGAAAATGCCCTGATGCAAAAATAGAAATCGGTGGACACACTGACTGGCGCGGTTCTGCCGTTTATAATCAGTCACTCAGTGAAGCCCGCGCCAGCGCAGTACTCGATGCTCTGGTCTCACGCGGTGTCAGTCGCGGCCGTCTTACAGCAGTTGGATATGGCGAGGGAAAACCTGTTGCATCCAACAAGACAAGAGCTGGCCGCGCCGAAAACCGGCGTATCGAGTTCAACGTAAAATAATCAAAAGGAGAGCGTGCTATGAAAGAATTTTGGAACTTCAATGACGCCATGATCGTGGCAGAGCATAATTGGCTCTGGTTACTGGTCGCACTTGTAATCGGTTTGCTGGTTGGCTGGTTTACCTGCCGTCCACATACTTCAAATTCCTGAACCGGGGGGTAATATGGGACATCTTACACTTGAATTGATATTATGGCTGTTACTGGCCTTTCTGATTGGCTGTATTCTCGGCTGCCTTTTCCGTAAATTGTTCAGCTCCGGAAGCCAGATATCCGGAACAGGTGCTGCAACAGGCGCTGCTGCAACAGCTGCAGCTGCTGGTGCAGTCAGTTCTTCAGCCAAAGCTGATGCAGATGCTGCCGCTGCCAAAGCGAAAGCCGATGCAGATGCTGCCGCTGCAAAGGCAAAAGCCGATGCCGCCGCCGCCGCTGCTGCCAGGGTCAAGGCTGATGCTGAAACCAAGGCCAAGGCCGATGCCGCGCAAGCCGCTGCCGCCAAAGCCAAGGCCGACGCAGATGCTGCTGCTGCCAAAGCCAAGGCTGATGCAGATGCAGCCGCTGCCAAAGCTAAAGCCGATGCAGATGCTGCCAAAGCCGCCGCAGACAAGACCGCCACTGCTGCACCACTTGCTGCAGTTGGTACTGCCAAACGGCCAAAAGGTCTGGCTGCTGCCAGAGGTGGCAAGGCCGATGATCTGCAACGCATTTCCGGTATTGGTCCAAAGATAGACAAAACCCTGAATTCACTGGGATTTTATCACTTTGACCAGATTGCCAGCTGGGACAAGGAAGAAGTTCAGTGGGTCGATGAACATCTGCGCTTCAAAGGCCGTATTGAACGTGAAGAATGGATACCACAGGCCAAATTGCTGGCAAATGGTGATGAGGCCGAGTTCAAGCGTCTTTATGGTACAGGTGGCATCAAGGACAAGAAAACAGGCAAGGCAGAAGCTGGCTCAAGAACTGCAAAAACTGCAACATCTGCAGATGTTCAGACCTTGGCCGGCTCTGTGAAAGCAGATACTTCAGAAACAGTCGGCAGCAAGCCTCAGGGTATCTCTGCTGCCCGTGATGGCAAGGCCGATGATCTCAAACGCATTTCCGGCGTTGGGCCAAAGCTTGAAGGTACTCTGAATGGTCTGGGTGTTTATCACTTTGACCAGATAGCAGCCTGGAAAAAAGATGAAGTGGAATGGGTGGATAATTACCTTAGCTTCAAGGGCCGTATTGAGCGCGATGAGTGGATACCACAAGCCAAATTGCTGGCCAGGGGTGATGAAGCCGAATTTGCCAAACTATATGGCGGATCAACCGGTGAAAGCCAACAGCCTGAGCGCCTGAAACAGCCACGTGGTGGCAAGGCCGATAATCTGCAACAGATTTCAGGTGTTGGGCCAAAGCTTGAAAAGACCTTGCATAAACTTGGGTTCTTCCACTTTGACCAGATTGCCGCATGGACCAGCAAGGAAGTGGAATGGGTTGATGAAAACCTTACCTTCAAGGGCCGCATTGAACGCGAAGAATGGATACCGCAATGCAAATTGCTGGCTAAAGGTGACATGAAGAAATTTGAAGAACTTTATGGCACTGGAGGTTTGAAAAGCAAATCCGGCAAAAGCAAATCCGGTTCCAGAACCCGCAAGAGCTAGGCCGAACAGCAAATCCAAAAAACCGGAAGTACCTGACAGTGCTTCCGGTTTTTTCTATTTGATTACGCTTGTTTACAATCAACCTGTTTTAACAGTTCTTTGATTGCCGCCATAGCTTCTGGCTCATCCAGAAAAGGAACATGTCCGCGATTCTTGACCGTTACAGCAATCATGTCGGGCATCACTTTCTGCATTTGCCTGAAAGTATCCTTTGATAATAATTCGGAATTGGCACCGCGAATCGTACATAGCGGTATGCCTTTCAGACATTCAAACAGATTCCACGCTTCAGGAATTCTTCCCGCTTTGATAAATTCTGCATCAGGAAAGGTTTTTGCCAGTCCTGGATCATAATTCATCGCCGGTTTCCCATCCACATCCTTGTAAAGACGATGGGCAAATTTCATCCAGTCAGCATCTTCAAGGCCGTTGATTCCGGTATTTGTGGATTTCAGACTGTCCGCTGCGCTTTTCCAGTCACTGAAATGCGGATCAACCCCGAGATAATCGACAATGCCAAGTAATCCGTCATCTTCCAGAACCGGGCCAATATCATTCAAAATGACTCCGCACAGCCGATCCTTGTGACTGGCCGCCATCATCATTGCCACCAGTCCGCCCCGCGAAGTCCCGATTATCACAGCCTTGTCGATACCCAGATGATCCATCAAATCAACAGTATCAGCCATTTCAACATCAGGCTGATAAGTCTCATGGGATTTTGCATATTGCGAAAGGCCGCGCCCGCGAAAATCTGGGGCCACCACCCGCCGGTCATATGAAATATCTGGTGCAATCAGGCCAAAATCTGCTGAATTGCGGGTTATTCCTGCCAGACAGATTATCGGGCATTTGCCCCCCTTTATCGGGCCATAATCACGTGCATATAATTGTAATCCATCAGCTGATTCATACCAGACATTACGCCAGCCATTATGAGCGTTCATTACTTGCAGTCCTGAATGAGATTGATAATTGATTTACGCTTGCCGCAACTCGAACCCTTCTTGATAGAACCAGTGGCTACAACTCCGGTAGTTCCACCGCGTTGCAGATCATAGCTCATACCGATCATTGATCGTGGAGCAAGGCGTGAGCGATAAACATGAATGTTCTGCAAGACTTTCTGTACATAATTGCGGGTCTCGGTAAACGGAATGGATTCAACCCAGTCAATCGGATCAACCCGCCCGCCGCGCGGATCGCCATAACGTGCCACCCAGTCTGTAGCCCGGCGTGGTCCGGCATTATATCCGACCATGGTCATTATGTATGAGCCATGAAAATCCTTGAGCAAATCACCCAAAAGGGCAGTGCCGAGCATGACATTATGTGATGGATGGGTTTTCAGTTTCGAAGTGGAATGACTGACCCGGTGCCTGCGTGCCACCCGTTTGGCTGTAGCTGGCATAAGCTGCATCAGGCCACGCGCCCCGACTGAACTGCCAGCTGTTGTATTAAATTCACTTTCCTGACGAGACAGCCCATAAATGAATGCCGTTTCAACCGGATAACCAATGCGCTTGAAACGCGGCATGGCTCTGACCGGATAAGCCCAATTGTCAATATCAAATCCGTAGACCCCGACAGCCTTTGCCAGTCTGAGAGCCAGAAACGGGCCGCCTGCATCATGGAACAGGCTGGCAGCAGCAGATGCTGAAGCCCGACTCTTGATCTTGCGGGCCACCGGCCAGACAAATGAAACCAGATCACGTTTGGCCCCACCACGTTTTAACAACTTGACAGCCTGCATCAGTTCCAGAGAGGCAATACGTGCCTTGTCGGCTTTGGAATGAGAGGCCTTGGCCAGATGAATGGGTTTGTTACCCATTCCCAATGCTTCGCGCGCCAGCAGTGCATAATAAAGGGTAGGGGTTTTTGCTGCCAGACGGAAATGCCGGTCAGCTGATTTTGCATCACCCAGAACCAGATAGGCTCTGGCTGCCCAGTAATCACCGCGCGCCCGCTGGGTACGGCTTTTGGCCCGTGAAGCCAGCTTCAAGAAATGATTGACGGCAGTTTTGGCATTTCCCAGCTTGCGAAGTGCCAGCCAGCCTGCAAGAAATTCACCTTCTTCAAAGTTCTTGCCGGTTTTAAAGCCATGTCTGCTGGCAAGCCGATAAAGTGAAGGCCAGTGCTTGCGGTATCCAGGTGACAAAAGCGCCCTGATTACCAGACGTTTTTCAACCCACCATGCTGACTGATTATATGTGGCAGATACTCTTGTGGGAACCTGCAGCAAATAGCGCAAGGCTGTAACAGTCTGTTTCTTGCGCCGATAATATCTGGCAAGCGCATATTTCAATGCCAGTTTGTTTTTCATTACTGCTGGCAGGCGGCGATATGCTGCAATACCGCTGGATTTGCGACGAATAAGCAACTGCGCTGCCTTTGCAGCCTGAACATGACGGCGTGAAATCAGTTTGGCGGTTCTGACAGCTTCATTGGTTTGCTGGTCATGTACAAGTTTCCACAACCTTGTCTCCATATCCTTGCTGGTCAGCAAAAACCGCATTTTGGACAGGATTATATTGCGGGTATTCGGGCTGAGTTTGGTATTTAGCCAGGCTTTCAGCACCCAGCGTCTGGCAGCCTGTTTGTTGCCGCGTGCCAGTTCAAGTTTTGCATAGGCAACATATCCAGCCAGCGATGCCGGTTTTTCAGTGCTGAAATGTCGGGCAATTGTCTGTATGGGAGCGTTTCCCCATAAAAGCCGCCGCTCGGCATAAATCCGCAATGTCCGGCTGAATGGCCATGAAGGATTGGCGCGGGCAAAGTTGATCAATCGCTGATAACCGGCCTGTTTTGGCTTGTCGCGCAGATATTTCCATTCGACCAGCTTTTTGGCCAAAGGGTTGCGTGACTTGTTGGCATAAGCATATGCCTGCTGATATTTCTTTGCATCAGCTGCTGCAATTGCAGCGCTGGCTGCATCTCTTGCAGATGCCGTTACAGATGAAGCAAAAATTGTCAGTAAACTGATGATTATCAGGGTGATAAGTTTGCAAGAATCGGTTCTGCTGATTTTTCCCCGGTGAAAAACTCTCATAAAAATTCCATTCATTGCCGCCAGACATATCCGAATCTGAAGTTAAAATGCGACACATTTATGGCTTGGTCAAATGTAGCCTTGCAGCAATCCCTCGAAAGCCCTATGTTGCGCCGTCTTTACGACAGATAAAGAAATACCTTACGGTAATTATGGTTTATAAAGTGTTTAGAGTATTTGATGTCAGGCTTGAAAATCTCAACCAGATATGAAATGCAATAAATTCAGTTACTTAAAACAGGCATGTCAGTTTCCCTTAAAGAAGCTGGCTTAGTTCAGGAGCATAAATGAGATGAATATTGGTGGTTCTATTCCAGCTTTGATTACACCCATGCGCAATGGTGCGGTTGATGAAGCCGCTCTGCGAAAGCTGGTGAACTGGCATATAAAACAGGGAACCAACGGTCTGGTACCTGTTGGTACCACTGGCGAATCTCCAACTGTCAGCCATGACGAACATCAGAAAATCATCGAAATAGTTGTTGATGAAACCGCAGGCCGCATTCCGGTCATTGCCGGTACTGGTTCCAACAATACCTATGAAGCCATAGACTATACCAGATTTGCTGCCAAAGCTGGTGCTGATGCGGTCTTGTCGGTCGTGCCTTATTACAACAAGCCAACCCAGGAAGGGATTTATCAGCATTTCAAGGCAATTGCCGAAGCCGTTGATATTCCAATGATCCTGTATAATGTTCCAGGTCGTACCGTGGCCGATCTTCAGGTTGATACTGTTGACCGGCTGGCGAGAGACTTTGATAACATCATCGGTATCAAGGATGCTTCTGCCGATCTTAACCGGCCAAGTCTGCAACGGGTAAAAACCGGTACTGATTTCATCATGCTGTCAGGCGAAGATGGAACGGCACTTGGCTTTAACGCTCATGGCGGGGTTGGCTGCATATCAGTGACTGCCAATGTGGCCCCGGCGCTTTGTTCGCAAATGCAGGCCGCATGCAGGGCAGGGGACTATACAGCAGCCATAAAAATTCAGGACCGCCTGATGCCGTTGCATTCAGCCCTGTTCACTGAACCAAGCCCCGGCCTGGTAAAATATGCCGCCAGCCTGCTTGGCCTTTGTGAACCTGATCTGCGTCTGCCATTGCTTGAAACCACGCCTGAATGTCAGGCAAAGGTCAAGGCTGCGATGATACATGCCGGGTTGATCAACTGACCGGGCAGGGAAGGTATAGATATGTCTGCCAAAAGCGGCGGTCGCAAAAAGAACCGGGATGGCGGCGGCAAGACCATTGCCGAAAACCGCAAGGCCCGGTTCAATTATGAAGTGCTGGAAACCTTTGAAGCCGGCATTGCCCTTGTTGGCACCGAAGTCAAGTCGATGCGCGAGGGCAAGGCCAATATTGCCGAAAGCTATGTTTCGCCCGAACGCAATGAACTATATCTGATTAACGCCCATATTGACGAATACAAATTCGCCAACCGCTTCAACCACGATCCGCGCCGCAACCGTAAACTGTTGATGAAACGCCGGGAAATCAACCGTCTGGCCGCTGCCAGGGAACGCGAAGGCTTGACGATAATTCCGCTGAAACTGTATTTCAACGAACGTGGCCGGGTAAAGCTGCTGATCGGTCTGGCCAAGGGCAAGAAAATCCATGATAAACGCGAAACCGAAAAGAAACGCGACTGGCAACGCCAGAAATCAAGGATCATGAAGGATTACGGCTAAGGCCAGGGTTTTTCTGCCCCATGACTATTGCCTGTAAATATCAAGCAGTAGCATTCTTCATTCTGTCTGCAATAATATCAAATACATCGCGAAACATTTCAGGTGTCAACCGGCGGGTATTGGTATTGTAACGCGAGCAGTGATAGCTGTCGATCAGCACCAGATCGCCAAGCTCATGCACCGCGCCATGACCAAATTTATGGGCACTGCGCTTTTCATCCAGCGCCATCAATACCGCATTATGGGCAATCGTACCCAATGCCATAATAACTTTCAGCCGGGTGAGGGCCTTGATCTGGCGGCTTAAAAACTTGTTGCACTGACGAATTTCTGCAGTAACCGGCTTGTTTTGCGGAGGTACACAACGCACGGCATTGGTTACCATACAATTTTTCAGCTCTAACCCGTCATCGGCCCTTGCATCAAACCGGCCTTTTGAAAATCCGTAAGCTGCAATGGTTTCATATAACAGATCACCGGCATAATCCCCGGTGAACGGGCGTCCGGACTTGTTGGCTCCTCGCAAGCCCGGTGCCAGTCCGCAAATCAGCAATTGGGCCTTGTCATCTCCAAATGAGGGGACCGGGCCATTGAACCATTGCGGGTGTTCTACCCGTTGGCTGATAATAAACTCGCGCAGCCTTGGGCAGTAAGGACAATCATGATCAGGATCAGATGTCCTCATAATCATACTCATCATCTGGTATTGGCTTGCGATCACTGACCGGGCGCCCGACTTCTTTTTCAAGCTCTGTCAATTCGATAAACTGGTCAACCTGACGGCGCAATTCATCAGCAACCATTGGCGGGCGGGTTTTAAGTGTTGAAACCACAGTCACCTTGCAGCCCTTGCGCTGCACGGCTTCCACCAGTGAGCGGAAATCCCCATCGCCTGAAAAGATCACCACATGATCCAGCTTTTTTGACAGTTCCATGACATCAACCGCCAGTTCAATATCCATATTGCCCTTGATTCTTTTGCGACCTTGCGAATCTGTGAATTCCTTGGCCGGTTTGGTAACCACCAGAAATCCATTGTAATCCAGCCAGTCAATCAGCGGCCTTATCGGGGAATAATCTGCATCATCCATCAAGGCTGTATAGTAAATAGCCCTGAGCATATTTGCCCGTTTCTGAAAAAACTTCAGAAGTCTTTTGTAATCAATGTCAAAATCCAGTGCCCTGGCAGTTGAGTACAGATTGGCACCATCAATAAACAGCGCGATCTTTTCATCCTTGTGAAAATACATAAAAAATACCTGTTAAAAAAAATAATAAAATACAATAAGTTGTTTATGTCGATCATCGGACGCGATTTCAAGGGGCATATTATGATATTGATCGCTTTGGGTTCAAATGTTTCAGGGCCATGGGGCAATCCGGAACAGACCGTACAAAGGGCTATAAATGAATTGAACCAGCCACCATTGCGGCTGATCAGGGCATCCAGCCTGTATAAAACCGCAGCTTTCGGGGTAACGGATCAGCCTGATTTCATCAATGCTGTGGCCCAGATTGAAACTGAACTGGCGCCTGAGGCACTGATGCAGCATCTGCATGCAATTGAACTGAATGCAGACCGGCGCCGGTCCGAGCGCTGGGGGCCGCGCACTCTTGATCTTGACCTGCTTGACTATAATGGTCAGATCAAGGCCGGTGATGGTGAGTTTGAAGGGCATCAAAGGCCCTTGATCCTGCCGCATCCTGGAATTGGTGAGCGCAGCTTTGTGCTTGAACCATTGAACGAAATTGCACCTGACTGGATACATCCTGTACACAGAAAAACCTCGGCCCAAATGCTGGCTAATCTTGACTCTGAAAGTTGAATCGGGCAATCGGTTTGACCATAAGTTAACAAACCTGAATTTGAGAGAAGAAATGCGGTTAAAAACACTCACGACCTTGGTCATGCTGGGCGCCTTGCTGGCAGTCCCGCAGGCTCATGCCTCCAAACCCAAGAAAACCTATAATTTTGTCAGTCGGATAAAGGCAAAGCCGGTCGTCAAAAAGAAAAGATCATCATCGTTCAATTTCTTTTCTTCCAACAACAAACCAAAATCCAGCCATCCAGGATATAATGGCAAGGAAACGGTCAGCTTTTCGCGCAAGCTGAAACCGGGGACCATACTGATCAAGACCAAGGAACGGCGCCTGTATTATGTTCTCAAAGGCGGCAAGGCTATCAAATATGGTATTGGTGTTGGTCGTCAGGGCTTTACCTGGTCAGGTCGCAAAACTGTTACCAGAAAAACCGAATGGCCAAGCTGGACACCACCGGCAGTCATGCGCGCCCGCGCCAAAAAGAAAGGTCATACCTTGCCGGCAAGAATGGAAGGTGGCCCCCGCAATCCGCTAGGTGCACGTGCCATGTATCTTAGCAACTCGCTATATCGTATCCATGGAACCAACAACCC
>JALXCV010000116.1 GCA_026990765.1 Hyphomicrobiales bacterium
GATGACAGCTGTCTCGCCCATGTCTTCATGTTTGAGCAGAGAATTAAGCAGGGTGGTTTTGCCCGACCCCAGAAATCCGGTAATTATTGAAACGGCAATGGGGCTGTTATTACTCAAGCAGGTTTTCTCCCGGTCAGGGTTCCAAGCATCAAAGCGGCAAGTACCAGCGCACCGCCAATATACTGATTGACCTGCATGGTTTGACCAATCAGCACAAAGGCCGCCAGAATTGCCACCAGTGGTTCAGTATTGGAATATGGCGCAACTATTGAAGCCGGGGCAAATGATAATGCACTCATCAGGAAAAAATATCCCGCAACATAGGTAAGTGATACAGAAAGCAGGATCAGCCAGTTCACCCAGCCTATGCTGGTTGTAAAAATAACCGGTTCGGCTGCCCGCACCCAGACAGCAGCAGCAAAGGACATTGGCACAATAAAAAGGTTCACCCAATAGATGATAGCCATTGGCTGCATATGATCGCGCAAGGAGCGACCAGTGAAATATTGCAGGGTGCCACCAATAACCGACAGTGAGGCAAGAGCGATACCGAACAGGTTCACCTGCCCAAATTGCGGGCCGATTGCTATGATCAGGCCGACAAAAGCCAGAAGCGAAATGATTATGCGGCGTAGAGAGACCCGGTGACCTTCAATCATGGGTGAAATCAGCAGGATAACCACCGGGAAAGTAAAAAAGATGATTACCGCCTGCCCGATAGATATGAACTGGACCGAGGTAATATAGCCAAACGAGATAAGAGCGGTTGAGATCAGTTGCAGGATAAAGGTGCCAATGGCGTCTCTGGGCGGGAATGATACCTGACCGGTGGCAATCAGGATTATGGCAAAAAACACCGTCAGAAAAACTGTGCGTATGGCGATCGTTTCCAGAATGGGGATGCCGGCCTCAAAGGCCAGTCTGGTCAAGGGCGTAGACACACCAAATGACAGGGCAGCCAGAAGCGCCATGATGATGGCCAGCAAATGGTGATTGTGGTCGACGCTTCTCAAAAGATACTAGTTCCAGTTATTTTTGACTTTTCTCGTTTTTTTCCTGCCGGCAGTTTTGGTCTTTGACTTTGCCGCTGCACGAATTTGTCTGAAAGTGGCAAATGATTGCGGCGACAAGACTTCGCAATGAGCATTGGTGCGGCGCAAGTAATTGCATAATGACTGGCTGTGTTGCTGGTCCATGCGTGACAGCAGAGCAATATACTCAGATTTTGGCGGCGCCCGGAAAACTCCCTGTTTGCCAGAGCCAAGATAATTGCGGGAGGTAAGAACGCGACCCTTTAGAACCGCATCGGCTGTATAGGCGCTTTTGTAGCGACCAAGCGATACACCCCAGCCATCCAGATCATTCGGATTGCCCCATAAAACAGGTTTGGGTTTGACACAAACTACCTGTCTGATATCTTTTGGCCGCCCGCCCTGATTGCGCAGATTGGCCAGACGTTTGCTGCCGGCATACCGGGATGACCATTCCAGCATCAATTTTGACAATTCATTGCGACCGCGCGATGAATGCGCACCAAGAGCAACAGATACCAGACGGCGGCCATTGACCCTGGCACTGGCGACAAGATTATAGCCTGATGCACACAGATAGCCGGTTTTCATACCATCAACCCATTTCGTCCCGGTCATCAGTTTATTGCGGTTTTTCAGGGTGCGTTTGCCAACCCGCATATTATGGGTGATGAAATAAGAGTGATATTGGGGGAATTCACGGATTATGGTAGCTGCCAGTATGCCAAGATCGCGGGCTGTGGTTACCTGTGATTTGTGATACAGGCCATGCGGATTGACAAAATTGGTACCGGTCATGCCAAGGCGGGCTGCTTCACGGTTCATGCGCTTGGCAAAGCCGGCAATCGAGCCGGAAATATTTTCAGCCAGCACTTCAGCCATGTCATTTGCTGAGTGAATCAATATGGCTTTCAGGGCAAAATCAACGCTGACGGTGTTACCGGCACGAATACCTATCTTGCTGGGCGGGCGCGATGCAGCATGTTTGGAAACCTTCAATCTGGTTTGCAAGGTCAGGCGTTTGGCGCGCAATTCCTTGAAAGTTATATAGGCGGTCATCAATTTGGTAAGCGATGCCGGATACCATGGTTCACCAGCCCGGTTTGCCACAATTACCTTGCCGCTATTAACATCAAACACCAGCAGGGGACCGGTTGCGGCACTGACTGTGTGGCTGGCTGCCATCATGAATAAAAGGGTCAGGCCCAGGAAAAACTGCCGTATCATTTTCACTTGCAATACCTTCAACAACAAAATGAGCGCTCCAGCAATGGCTGAAGCACCCTTTCACCCGACCACAACGGGTAGTAAATCAACTTGGCTGCAGATGCAACCTTTCAGCAGTTTTTAGCTGGCTGATTTGAGATCATTATACATCTGGAAGGCTTTTTCCGGCTTTTCAAGCTCGTGTACAACTTTGCCAACTGCCTGAATCATCGCAACAGGATCATCCGACTGGAAAATATTGCGGCCCATATCAACCCCGGCTGCACCTTGATCAACGGCCTTGTAAGCCATTTCCAGAGCTTCCAGTTCCGGCAGTTTCTTGCCACCGGCAATAACAATCGGCACCGGACAGGCAGCAACCACTTTTTCAAAACCATCTTCAATGAAATAGCTCTTGATATAGTGCGAGCCGATTTCAGCGGCGATTCTGGTAGCCAGACCGAAATAGCGGGCATCGCGGGCCATGTCCTTGCCAACCCCGGTAACAGCCAGAGTAGGAATGCCATAGCGCATGCCGGTATCAATGAGCTTGATGACATTGGTGATGGATTTGTGCTCATATTCAGCCCCGATATAAACCTGGGCAGCCATGGCGCAGGCACCAAGGCGGATGGCATCTTCAATATCAACAGCGATAGTTTCATTTGACAGTTCACTAAGGATTGAATTGCCGCCTGAACAGCGCAGCACAACCGGTTTGGTGACGGTTGGTGGTATCTGGGCACGCAAGACACCTCTGGTGCACATCAAGACATCAGCATATTCAGCAAGAGGCAGGATCGTCAGGTCAACCCGCTCCAGTCCAGTAGTTGGCCCCTGGAAATAGCCATGGTCAAATGCCAGCATCACGGTGCGTCCGGTCTTTGGATTGAAAATCCGGCCCATGCGGTTTTTCAATCCCCAGTCATAATGGGCCAGACCTTTAAGATAAAAGCCCTGCCGGTCGGCTGGTTTATCCAGTCCAAAATCCTTACCGTCTTTAATGTCGTCCAAATCAGCCATGATGCATCTCCATTTGCAAATGTAATCAGTAAATAATCTATACCCCGGTTTGCCCGTAGCTTCAAGCTGTTGATTGCTATTTGTCAGGATGAATTGACTTTTGTTTAACAGCGCAAAAAATTGCAATCATGGCAATGGCTTTATTCAGGAATATTCAAATATCAAACCCCATGGGGATGAGATGAAGGTTTTGCCCGGAATTATTGCTGATGATTCAAGGCAATTATTGCAGCCTCTTGCCTTCAATCCATACATTCTTCAATTTCAGTTCATCATCCAGCTGCACGATATTGGCTTTTGATCCAGGTAGCAGTCTGCCGATTTCAGGGGCAGCGTTGATACATTGTGCCGGGTACAGGGATGCCATGCGCAGGGCTTCTTCAAGCTTCACGCCCACCTGCTTAACCATGAAACGCACTGCCGTCAGCATATCAAGGTCAGCCCCGGCAAGGGTGCCATCGGCAAGGGTCAGGCGGCCATGCTTGCGATAAATCTTGTGGCCATAGAGCATGATGGTTTCAAGATCGGTGCCGATGGTTGACATTGCATCGGTGATCAGGAAAATCTTACCCGGTCCGTTCCTGGCTCTAAGCGCAATGCGGACAGTTTCAGTGCTTACATGATGACCATCAGCTATCAATCCGGCAAAGGCGGCCTTGTTCTCCAGCGCCACGCCAACCAGTCCGGGGTCACGATGATGCAATGGACTCATGGCATTAAACAGATGCGTGATGGCGCCAGCGCCTGCCATTATTGCCGATTTTCCTTGTGCATAGGTGGCATTGCTATGGCCAAGGCTCACCATAATACCGGCCTGTTTGAGGGCTGATATCTGCTTTGGTGTTACCACTTCAGGGGCAACTGTAATTATCAGTTGCTGCAATGATGCTGCAGCTTTTTTATAGGTTTCGATATCGCTGTCACTCATAGCGCACAGTAAATCAGGATTATGGGCGCCGCATTTCTCTCTTGCCAGATGCGGGCCTTCCAGATGCAGGCCAAGAAAGCCTGGTATATTGGCTTTTTGGGCAGCAATTCCAGCTTTTATAGCAGCTGACATTATCTCAGGGGTCTGACTTATCAGGGTTATCATCATTGCGGTTGAGCCAAAGCGGGAATGGGCGGCAATTATGGTTTTTATGGCTTCGATGTCGGGCTGGTCACTGAACAGTACACCGCCGCCGCCATTTACCTGCAAATCAATGAAGCCGGGGGCAAGCAGACCATGGCCCATCTCAATCGTTTCAACATCTCTTGCAAGTTCATCGATCGGTGTAATTGCAGCAATGCGACCAGCTTCGATCAACAGGGCGCAATCATCATGGCGTTGCTCGCCGTCAAATATCTGACACCCAACCAGTGCCTTGCGCTTGTTCATACTGTCTCCGTTATCTTTTTAAGGTTTGGCGGCCTGTCCGGGTCAAGCCCCAGACGGCGAGCATGAAACTCGATAAATCCGTAAAATGCGGCAATCAGCAACAATCCATCACATAATGGATGATCAGCCGTAATGAAAGGCAGTCTGTCGCCGGCTTTTGCTGCATCAGAACTTATAAACACCGAAGCCCCCTTGGCGGCAAAATCTTCAGCCGTCTTGATGACAAAGCCTTGTGAAGCATCACGGCTGGCCAGCGCCAGAACCGGGAATCCCGGTTTTATCATCGATGCCGGTCCATGCAGCACTTCTGCAGCGCTGAAGCTTTCAGCGTGAATGGCGCAGGTTTCCTTGAACTTCAAAGCTGCCTCACTGGCAATGGCCATGGATGGCCCGCGTCCCAGAACCAGCAGTGAGTTATGCTGCACCAACCGGTCAGAAAGACTTGACCAGTCGCAGTGAATGGCCTGTTCAAGTTGCCGGGGCAGTGCATCAAGAGCGCTTAACAGCTGTTTGTCATGTTTCCAGCAAGCCAGCAATAACAGACCGGCGACAAGCGAATTGACAAAGGTTTTGGTTGCAGCCACGCTTAATTCCGGCCCGGCATGAATATCTATCGGGTAATCAGCATTGCGTGCCAGTGGCGATGCCGGATCATTGGTCAAGGCTGCAAGCAACGCACCACCCGCCTTGCTGCGTTTTGCCATTTCAACAATGTCAGGGCTTTGTCCCGACTGGGAAATTGCCAGACAAAGGCTTTGGGAAAGCTGCAAATCAACATGATAGACAGAGGCAATTGACGGCCCCAGAGAAGCAACCGGCAATCTGGCTATCAATTCTGTGGCATAGGCCAGAAAAGTTGCAGCATGATCAGACGAGCCGCGCGCTATGGTCACCAGCATTGCCGGTGGTGAGCTTTGCAGCCGCTCCAGCAATGGAGCCAGAGAGTCAGGCAGGCATTGCAGCAGCCGGTCGACTGCCTGCGGTATTTCCTCAATCTCCAGACGCATATGGGTTTTGTGCTGGCTCATCATTGCGCCTTGTCTGCATCGTCATTATTGCCAATCTTGAGTTCGGCAACAAAATCATAGGCATCCCCGCGATAGACAGAGCGGGTAAACTCAACCACCTTGCCCGATTGCAAATATGATACGCGCACAATATTGAGACCGGCTGCACCTTCGCCAACCTCAAGCAAATCAGCATCGGTTCGGCCCAGATTGGCTGCGGAAATGCGCTGGATCGCCCGCACCGGTTTATTGCCAAGCCGATCAAGTTGTGCATAAAGCGAGTCAGTTACAAGGTCGGGATCGGGAAGGAACCGGGTCGAGATGGTTGCCCGCTCAATCGCCATTGGAACATTATCGGCAATTCGCAATCGGCTGACCCTTGCAACCATGTCAGTTGATGCAAGACCCAGAACCATGGTTTCTTCCGGTGACGGAGCAAAGATGCCCTTTTCCATCCAGCGCGACTGCACCGAGTTGCCGCGCCGGGCCATATCCTCACTAAAGGAGGTCAGGGTTGAAAGGGATTGTTCAACCTTTTGCATTTCAGGCGCAATGAAGGTTCCAGAGCCGGGTTTTTGCACTACCAGCCCCCGCCTTGCCAGTTCCTGCACAGCCCTTCTGACTGTTACCCGTGAAAGACCTGTCATGGCAGCTATTTCACGCTCAGAAGGTAATGGATCACCATGCAGGATACGGCCAGTTTCAATTGCTTTTTCAATATGGGTTTGTAATTGCAGGTAAAGAGGCCCGTGACTTTCACGCTTCCAGTCACCTGATATGAAAAGTCCTTGTGCCTGCCTATTCATTTGCTGCAGGCTCCCTTGAGCCATATTTGGCAACTGCAAGATTTACCGCACCGGCAAGGGCATCACCTTTGGGTTTCATGAGCATGGATTTCAGCGGCTCACCCAGCATTGTCTGATAGATGCTACCAAGTCCGCCAAGCATGCAAAACCCGGTTGCGTCACCTGGCAACACAGCTTGCAATTCAGCCTCGACATCACTGATTGCCTGATCAACAATCCGCTTTGCAATCGCATCATCATGGTCAAGATAATCAAACAGCAGCGGGGCAAAACGGGCAAAATCTCCTGGCATGGCAAAATGGGCAAAATCTGACAGTTTGACCGGATCATTGTCAAAATCGGCCAGCACTGTTTCAGTAACAGGTGAACCGGCATGCACACCGTCATAGGCAAGCAGTGCAGCCTCAACCAGTGAACGCCCCAGCCTTGAGCCGCTGCCAAGGTCGCCGACATTAAAACCCCAGCCGCCGACAGTTCTGATCTGACCATTTTGCCGGGTGACATATACAGAACCGGTGCCGATTATGGCAACAGTACCATCGCCACTGCCCACCGCCCCTTCAAGGGCAATTTCGGCATCGGTTTGTATCCGGCAGTTGCTGAATGGCAATGCTGCCTTGATACGATCTGAATAATTGGCGCCATTGGCCCCGGCCAGACCAAGAACTGCGCCTGCTTCAGGAATTTTCCCCCTGTCAATACCGGCGGCATCAAATGCCGTTGCAACTGCTGTCATAATGTGAGAGCGGGCCAGATCAAAATCTGTCATGATATTGGCAAAGCCGCTTTTGCCATGCCCGACTACATTGCCGGACATATCTGCAACAGCTGCCCTGCAACCGGTTCCACCACCATCAACACCCACAAGATATTGCACAGATTCAATCCCTCAACCAGCTAATACCAATACAATACCACTTTTCCTTAATGATAGCAATACTGCTATTTCACACTAATTTCTGGATTATCTGCGCAAAATTATGGTTAATAAATTCTGAATATAACAAGATTTGCTGGACATTTGGTATTCTTTTGGTATCGTATATGTTCAAGAGGGGTGAAGATGAAACCGGCAAATACAGAGCAGTTACACGATCAGGCAAGCGGGCTGGACATGCGCCCTGAAACCGGGATTCTGTCTGCACTGCTGGCCGGTCAGCGCGTCGCTATTGATTGTGTAGAGCCTGCTATTGACTCAATAGGCAAGGCAGCTGGCATAGCTGCTGCAACCATATCATCAGGCAATCGGCTGGCTTTTGCCGCTGCTGGCAGTTCAGGGCTGATGGCGATGGCTGATGCACTTGAGCTGCCCGGCACTTTCGGCATCAACAAAAGCCAGATAGTCATCTTGATGGCTGGCGGGGCAGCAAGCCTTTCCAGCCTTGAAGGCGGGCCGGAAGACCGTGAGGATCTGGCGGTTGACGACTTCAACAATAGCGGGCTTGGCAAGGGTGATTGCCTGCTGGCCGTTTCTGCAAGTGGCTCAACTCCTTATGTACTGGCAATGGCAAGGCTTGCCCTGATCAATGATGTTACGGTGATAGGCATTGCCAATAACCCGCAAGCACCCTTGTTGCAGATGGCTGATGAAACAATTCTTGTTGCCACCCCGGCTGAACTGATTGCCGGCTCCACCAGACTGGGAGCTGCCAGTGCGCAAAAGGTTGCCCTTAACATGTTATCGACCCTGATGGCGGTTAAACTGGGGCATATTTACAATGGATATATGGTCAATCTGCGGGCGGATAATGAGAAGCTTCGCCAAAGGGCGTTAAGAATGGTTGCCGAAATTGCAGAATGCGATAACAAAACTGCCAGTTTGCTATTGGAAAAATCCAAGGGATCAGTAAAACTGGCAATATTACTTGCAAGTGGTGTCAGTGATTTGAAACAGGCCGAAAAATATCTTGATCGTGCCGGGCAGAATCTGAGAACAGCTCTTGCCGAACATGGAAGGACAAACCCTTCCCACTAAAAACGGGGGGCTTTCCCCGAATAACCACACGCCTGATCAGGCGTAAACAGGAGAGTGATATGAAAAGATCAACATTGAGAAATCTGTTGCTGGTGTCCACATTTTTGGGCTCGGTGGCAATGGCGAATGCAGCCGATGTTACCATAAGCATCGAAAGCTGGCGTTCAGAAGACCTTGCCATCTGGCAAAACAAGATTATTCCGGCGTTTGAAAAGGCAAATCCGGGCATTCATGTCAAGTTTACGCCTACTTCACCGGCTGAATATGATGCTGCCCTTAATTCAAGGCTTGCTGGTGGCACGGCTGGCGACCTGATCACCTGTCGCCCATTTGACCAGTCACTGGGAGTTTATAAAAAAGGCAATCTGGCTGATATTACCAATCTTGATGCAATGAAGAATTTTGCCGATGTGGCAAAGTCTGCCTGGAGCACCGATGATGGCAAGGTTACATTTTGCGTGCCGATGGCATCAGTAATTCACGGCTTCATCTACAACAAGGATGCGTTCAAGGAACTTGGCATTACTCCGCCAAAAACCGAAGATGAATTCTTTGCCATGCTGGCCAAAATCAAGGCCAATGGCAATTATGTACCAATGGCCATGGGAACCCATGATGAATGGGAAGCCAACACCATGGGTTATTACAATATCGGCCCCAATTACTGGAAAGGTGAAACCGGTCGCCTTGGCCTGATCAAGGGATCTGAAAAGCTTACTGACAAGCAATGGGTTGACCCGTTTGTTTCCATTGCCAAATGGAAAGATTATCTGGGTGACGGTTTTGAAGCCCAGACCTATTCGGACAGCCAGAACATGTTCACCCTTGGCCGGGCTGCAATCTATCCTGCCGGCTCATGGGAAATCAGTGGCTTTAACACCCAGGCTGATTTCAAAATGGGCGCTTTCAAGCCGCCAGTACCCAAAGCTGGTCAGGAATGCTACATTTCAGACCATACAGATATTGGCATGGGCATGAACCCGGCCAGCAAGAACCCGAAAGCTGCCAAAGCCTTCCTTAACTGGCTTGGTACTGCAGAGTTTGCTTCATTATATTCAAACGCCCTGCCCGGTTTCTTCTCGCTGTCCAAACATACTGTGAAACTTACCGACCCGCTGGCACAGGATTTTGTCAGCTGGCGCAAGGATTGCAAATCAACCATTCGCCCGACATATCAGATATTGTCTCGCGGCACCCCTAATCTGGAAACTGAAATGGGCAATGCTTCTGCAAATGTTATCAAGGGTACAGAAACCCCGAAAGCTGCTGCAGAGCGTCTGCAAAAAGGTCTGGCCAGCTGGTACAAGCCACAGCAAAAATAAGCAATTGCTGTAAAAGCCACAAGCAATACTCCGGGTGCATTTGTACCCGGAGTTTTTCAAGAAGGGGAAAAGCATGGGGATGATTACCACCCGCAAACCGCCGTTCAAATGGCATATTGTGGTGTTCCTGGCTCCTGCCGTTCTGGTCTATACAGCGATCATGATCTTCCCGATGATCGATACAATGCGGCTTGCCCTGTTCAGTTCAATTGACAATCATCAGGTGTTTGTAGGGTTGAAGAATTTCAAAACCCTGTTTGGTGATCCACGCTGGAGTGAGCATTTCTGGAACGCCCTTGGCAATAATACCTGGTTTTTCATCATTCACATGCTGGTACAAAATCCGGTCGGGATTGCACTGGCCGCCATTTTGTCAGTCCCTACCCTGCGCTTTGCCCCGGCCTATCGCACGATCGTAATCATTCCGACAATCCTGTCATTTGTGATTGTCGGATTTTCCTGGAAGCTGATTTTATCACCCCTTTGGGGAATTGCTCCATCGATGCTGGACATGATCGGTCTGAAATCGCTGTTTCATCCATGGCTGGGCAAGGAACAATATGCGCTGACCACTCTGGCGCTGATTTCCGTGTGGCAGTTTATCGGCATTCCGATGCTGCTGATCTATGCGGCCCTGTTGACAATTCCTGAAGAAATTCTCGAAGCGGCAGAATGTGACGGGCTGACCGGGTTTTCGCAATTCTGGAAAATCAAGCTGCCGCTGATCCTGCCTTCCATTGGTATAATATCCATTTTGACCTTTGTCGGTAATTTCAACGCTTTTGACCTGATATTCACCGCGCAGGGGCCAGTTGCCGGGCCAAATTATTCCACCGATATTCTGGGCACCTTCATGTACCGGACATTTTTTGGCTACCAGTTGCAACTGGGTGATCCAAATCTTGGTGCCACTATTGCTTCAACGATGTTTTTAATCATCCTGATTGGTGTTTGCATCTATCTGTTCACCATCCAGCGGCGGTTGCGCCGTTATCAGTTCTAGGAGGCAACGGTGAACCGCGCCCGGCAAAATATATTCAATATGATTGCAGCCCACACATTGCTGCTGGCCTATATGGTTCTGGCACTGTTTCCGGTATTCATCATTTTGATAAACAGTTTCAAAACCAGAAGGGCAATCTTTCGCCACCCGCTTATGCCACCAGATACGGACAGCTTTTCACTGACCGGTTATGAAACCGTATTGAAACAGGGTGATTTTCTGCATTATTTCCAGAACTCGATGATTGTCACCGTGGTGTCACTGTTTTTCATTCTGCTGTTTGGGGCCATGGCGGCCTTTGCGCTGGCTGAATATCGTTTCAAAGGCAATAGCTGGATGGGGCTGTATCTGGCGCTTGGTATCATGATACCTATCCGCATCGGCACCGTATCAATATTGCAGATAATGGTGGCAACCGGTCTGGTAAACACCCTGACAGCACTGATACTGGTCTATACAGCACAAGGCTTGCCGCTGGCGGTGTTTATTCTGACCGAATTCATGAAACAGGTATCGAATGATCTGAAAAATGCCGGGCGGATTGACGGGCTTAGTGAATATGCGATTTTCTTCAAGCTGGTGCTGCCTCTGGTACGCCCGGCAATGGCAACAGTTGCAGTGTTCAACATGATACCGATCTGGAATGACCTCTGGTTCCCGCTGATACTGGCCCCGGCTGAAGAAACCAAAACCCTGACCCTTGGCAGTCAGGTGTTTATCGGCCAGTTCGTTACCAACTGGAATGCGGTTCTGGCAGCACTTTCAATGGCGATCATTCCGGTTATGACACTTTATGTATTTTTCTCACGCCAGCTTATTCGCGGCATCACCGCAGGGGCTGTCAAATGATCATCTGTCTGACAGCTTTGGCGCAACCGGCATTGATTGATAAAAGGGATAATGATTTTGGGCGCTCTTGAACTGAAAAACATCAGTAAATCATTCGGCAATGTCGAAGTGCTGAAAGATATCAATCTGGATGTCAATGAAGGTGAATTCATCATTTTTGTCGGCCCATCAGGCTGTGGCAAATCCACCTTGTTGCGGATCATTGCCGGGCTGGAAGATGCAACGGGTGGTGAGGTTATCATCAGCGGCAAGAATGTCAGCGCCCTGCCCCCGTCCAAACGCGGTATTGCCATGGTGTTCCAGACATATGCGCTGTATCCACATCTGACAGTGCGGGGCAATATGGCGCTGGGTCTTAAACAGGCCGGCACGCCAAAAGCTGAAATAAACCAGCGGGTTGAACTGGCTTGCGACCTGTTATCACTGGATGAACTGATCGAGCGGCGACCGGCTGAGTTGTCGGGTGGTCAGCGCCAGCGGGTTGCAATTGGCCGGGCAATTGTTCGCAAGCCTGAACTGTTCCTGTTTGATGAACCTCTTTCCAATCTTGATGCAGCGCTCAGGGTCAATACCAGACTGGAAATTGCCCGCCTGCATAAACAGCTTGGAGCCACCATGGTCTATGTAACCCATGATCAGGTGGAAGCCATGACTTTGGCTGACCGGATTGTGGTGCTTAATGAAACCCGGGTAGAACAGATCGGCTCACCAATGGAACTGTACAACAACCCGGCCAATGAATTCGTTGCCGGTTTCATAGGTTCACCAAAAATGAATTTTATCGATGCAGAAAGACTGGGCATCAGGGACGCAAAAACCATCGGTATCAGGCCGGAACATATAAAGGCTGATTATGAAAAAGGTGACTGGCCCGGCCAGATAATCCATGTTGAACATCTTGGCAGTGACACCAATCTGTATGTTGATACCAAAGTGGCAAATCCTTTAAGTGTACGGCTTTTCGGCAATCATGACTTCAAAGCCGGCGAAACCATCCATATGACCCCGCTGGCTGACAAAACCTATTATTTTGATAATGATGGCGAGCGGGTAGTACCAGCCGACAAATAAAACTGCTATTCACGCCAGATTGGCGCTTTTATGGAAACCGGCATGGCCAGCAGCAAGGCATGATCAAAGCGTTCATGCCTCCATTCACCAGCAGACCCCGCCCTTGTCAGGCGGGGTTTTGTTGTTCGGCAAGACTTGCAAGCTTCATGTTGAGCTTGACTATTTTCAGAATTTGGAAGTTTTCGCTTGAAGCTACAGTTGCTGGAGGTTCTATAAGAACACCATGACGAATCTGCAAACATGGTGAAAACTCATGACAACCTCAAAAACCTTACAGATAGACGGTATGGATTGCCCCAGTTGCATGGCAAAGATCGAAGGTGCCGTTTGCGCTATTTCCGGGGTAAATAATGTTCAACTGAACTTCACCACTCAGAAGATAAAATTTGAGCTGGATGGAAATGATGACAATACACCGGTGGTTCAGGCAATTGAAAAACTGGGCTACAAGGTAAGAGAGCCGGTTGAAAAGGCTGACAGGAAGGTAATACCATGGTGGCAGACGGCAAAAGGGCGGCTGGTCATTGCAGCTGGTATCTTGCTGGTTACAGCGACTGTTTTATCCTATGTCCTGCCCCAATATTCATTTTATGTTTTTGCCCTTGCGGCCCTGATTGCGCTTTTTCCGCTGGCCCGCAAGGCCATTATGGGAACGATTGCCGGGCAGCCTTTCACCATTGAAACCCTGGTTACAATTGCGGTTATCGGGGCTATTTTCATTGATCAGGCAGCAGAAGCTGCAGTTGTGGTTTTCCTGTTTCTGATCGGTGAGCTTTTGGAAATGGTGGCCGCAGCCAAAGCGCGCAGATCAGTTGAGGCACTGGCCGATCTGGTTCCAAAAACAGCCTTTCTGGTTACCCATCATGGTACACGCGAAGTTTCAGCCGACAGTCTGACCATTGGAAATGTTATCGAGGTACGCCCTGGCGGCCGGGTTCCGGCAGATGGCAGGATCATCGAAGGTGAAAGTACAATTGATGAATCTGCAGTAACCGGTGAATCCATGCCGAAAAGAAAACAGGTTGGTGACAGCATTTATGCCGGTTCAATAAATAGTGATCACCTTATACGCTTGAGTGTTGAGAAAGACGCCAGCGACAATATGATTGCCCGGATTTTGACCATGGTTGAGGATGCCGAAGCAGGCAAGGCGCCAACCGCAAGATTTATCGACAAATTCAGCCGTTATTACACGCCAGGCGTTATCATCGTGTCAGCCCTGATTGCATTTGTTCCACCATTGTTTTTTGATGCGCAACTGATACCATGGATATATAAGGGGCTGGCCATATTGCTGATTGGTTGCCCATGTGCGCTGGTGCTTTCAACTCCGGCGGCCATAACCTCTGGCATATCTGCAGGTGCCAGACATGGTCTGTTGATGAAGGGCGGGGTAGTCCTGGAAGCCATAGGCAAGGTCAGGCAGATTGCTTTTGACAAAACCGGCACCCTGACAAAAGGCAAACCGCAAGTTACTGATATTACAGCTTTTGCAGGTGAACAAAACCAGCTTTTACAACTGGCAGCTGCAGTAGAGGCCGGTTCATCGCATCCGCTGGCGCTGGCTGTAATGAAAGAGACGCAAACCCGCAATATTTCAGTCAGTCAGGCATCTGCATCACAAAGCCTGAACGGGCGCGGAGTAAAGGCGCAAGTTGAAGGTAAAACCGTTATCGTGGCATCACCGCGCTATGCCAGTGAAATATCTTCAATCAGTCCGCAACAGCTGGAAACCATAAACAAACTTGAAGAAGATGGAAAAACCGTGGCGGTAGTGGTGGTTGATGATGAAGCCAAAGGCGTGATTGCCTTTCGAGATGAATTGCGCAGCGATGCAGTTAATGCCATGCAGCGGCTGAAAGAGCTTGATGTTTCTGCAATCATGCTGACCGGCGATAACAAGCGCACCGGTGCTGCCATTGCCAGTCAACTTGGTATCGAGGTAAAGTCACAATTATTGCCACAGGACAAGCTGGATGAAATCAAGCGTCTGAAGGCCAATGGAGCCATCGCCATGGTTGGTGACGGTATTAATGATGCACCCGCCCTTGCCATTGCAGATGTCGGCATTGCCATGGGTGGCGGAACAGATGTTGCACTTGAAACAGCTGATGCAGCATTACTGCATGAGAAGGTGGGCGATGTACCCTCACTGATCGCCCTGTCACAGGCTACCATGCGCAATATCTACCAGAATATCTCGCTGGCACTTGGCCTGAAGGCAATATTTCTGGTGACTACCATCATGGGAATGACATCTTTGTGGATGGCAATCATGGCAGACACCGGCGCAACCGTACTGGTAACCATAAACGCCCTGCGCCTGCTTGGTTACAGGTTTGATCAATAGGGCTTGGCGGGGTGAGTATAACTGCAATAAAGGTAGCTGTGAGGTCGCATCAGGTTGGTGTTATCCGTTGATAATACCACTGGCAACACTTGCCCTGTCATTATTGGAGATGGAACCTGGCTTCATGCCGGTTTTCAGCCCCTCCCCTGTTTCCCCGGACCTTTGCCCAACCAGCCATAAACCTGTCAACCAAAACCGCCTTGTCAAACACCTTGTGATTATCCAGCAAAATTATGCGTGGGTCATGGTTTTTGGCAGTTTTTTTCTTATTATTATTTGGATTTTCTATAAGAGCATGATAAAACACAATTATATCAACTATAAAGGCAGATAGTTTATGGTTTGTTCTTATCAATATTGCAATGGTTGTACTATCATTTGGAATACAACCTGTATTTATGATTTGACTCAGATAGTTACAACAGGTACAGTCCAAAGACCTTCCCTTCATCTCCAGGGATAGAAACTTCTGAAGCATCGTAGCTATCCTTCTGGCATGAGTCCAAAGACCTTCCCTTCATCTCCAGGGATAGAAACAGGCGGTATTGTATAGCCTTGTCTCATCTGCAAAGTCCAAAGACCTTCCCTTCATCTCCAGGGATAGAAACGGAACAGTATGGGGCATGATACCGTAAAGCCAGTCCAAAGACCTTCCCTTCATCTCCAGGGATAGAAACTTTTGGCGGCTTTCGCCGCACGTTTCGCCTTGGTCCAAAGACCTTCCCTTCATCTCCAGGGATAGAAACACACCGATCTGACCCATGGAGCAGTACGGGGCATGAGTCCAAAGACCTTCCCTTCATCTCCAGGGATAGAAACTAATCTGGTCGAATAATTCGTCGAGGTTTTTGTCCAAAGACCTTCCCTTCATCTCCAGGGATAGAAACTCCTTTCTTAATCTGGTCGAAGAGTTCGTTGAGGGTCCAAAGACCTTCCCTTCATCTCCAGGGATAGAAACTTTTTTGCAAGATTCATAGCTTTTTCGATAAGTCCAAAGACCTTCCCTTCATCTCCAGGGATAGAAACAAAAATAAAAGGTCAGTCGCCATGGTGTTCATTTGTCCAAAGACCTTCCCTTCATCTCCAGGGATAGAAACACAGAATTTCTTTTTTTGTAGGGTTAATCTCTGTCCAAAGACCTTCCCTTCATCTCCAGGGATAGAAACGTGGGATTATTGCCACGAAAACCGGTGATGAGTCCAAAGACCTTCCCTTCATCTCCAGGGATAGAAACTCTGAGACGGAGCCGGACGAAATTGTAAAAAAGTCCAAAGACCTTCCCTTCATCTCCAGGGATAGAAACAAAGGCGGAAGAAGTAGAGAGGAAAAGAATTGAGTCCAAAGACCTTCCCTTCATCTCCAGGGATAGAAACGGTTTTCCCCTGACTGGGGTATTTTCCGTCAAGTCCAAAGACCTTCCCTTCATCTCCAGGGATAGAAACAGTCGACAAGAGCTGGGGCGCCAGAAATAGTAAGTCCAAAGACCTTCCCTTCATCTCCAGGGATAGAAACCAGAGACCCAAGAGTCTCCTTTATGGCTTAAGTCCAAAGACCTTCCCTTCATCTCCAGGGATAGAAACGAAACCTTAGCATTCCCAGAAACCCTAGCAGTCCAAAGACCTTCCCTTCATCTCCAGGGATAGAAACTTAATGGCAGCCTTGCTGCCTACAAACGCGAGTCCAAAGACCTTCCCTTCATCTCCAGGGATAGAAACATGACGTTCAGCACCCCCGATAATGGTGGCTCGTCCAAAGACCTTCCCTTCATCTCCAGGGATAGAAACACCAGATTGGAGTGGCTATATCGCCAATATAGTCCAAAGACCTTCCCTTCATCTCCAGGGATAGAAACTCATCACCAAATCTGACCAGCACTTCGTTCAGTCCAAAGACCTTCCCTTCATCTCCAGGGATAGAAACCTAAACGAATTATCCGTCCGCAAGCGTCCATAAGTCCAAAGACCTTCCCTTCATCTCCAGGGATAGAAACTTTCTGCGGTGAATATTTCCTCTAAATTTTAGTCCAAAGACCTTCCCTTCATCTCCAGGGATAGAAACGGCAATATTTACAATATTGGAAGAGGCTATGTTAGTCCAAAGACCTTCCCTTCATCTCCAGGGATAGAAACGCAAAACGCTGGCTGGCGCGTCAAAGAGTTCCGTCCAAAGACCTTCCCTTCATCTCCAGGGATAGAAACTCCTTCTTCTGTTCAAGAGCTTCTCGAATTCTGTCCAAAGACCTTCCCTTCATCTCCAGGGATAGAAACTCCCATGACCAGATTTCTGTAGTGTTTGCAGGTCGTCCAAAGACCTTCCCTTCATCTCCAGGGATAGAAACTTGATTATGAAAACCATTCGTCGCGGGACATAAGTCCAAAGACCTTCCCTTCATCTCCAGGGATAGAAACTCCTTTCTGATTAGACGGGGCAAGCCCGCCCGTCCAAAGACCTTCCCTTCATCTCCAGGGATAGAAACTTAACCCCATTCCATGAGGATTATTTATCACGTCCAAAGACCTTCCCTTCATCTCCAGGGATAGAAACTTTCTCAATGATCATGACCGTCCAGCCGGAGGCGTCAAAGTCCAAAGACCTTCCCTTCATCTCCAGGGATAGAAACTTACCATGTATGCCTACTAAATGTGACCCTTCAGTCCAAAGACCTTCCCTTCATCTCCAGGGATAGAAACTAACAATCGCTCCCGTAAATATATGTGATACAGTCCAAAGACCTTCCCTTCATCTCCAGGGATAGAAACTGAACCGTAATTAAAGAGTGTTGAGTAAAAAAAGTCCAAAGACCTTCCCTTCATCTCCAGGGATAGAAACTCTATTACCTCGCGGATCGTGTCCGCATTTGGTCCAAAGACCTTCCCTTCATCTCCAGGGATAGAAACCCTTTTCTGTTGTTTATAAAACAAAAAGGCTGTCCAAAGACCTTCCCTTCATCTCCAGGGATAGAAACGTTTTTCGGGGTCGTTTCCATCGCCAGCTCGGCGGCGATGGTCCAAAGACCTTCCCTTCATCTCCAGGGATAGAAACATTTCAGCCTTTGTAGCCGCTTTATCAGCAGCGTCCAAAGACCTTCCCTTCATCTCCAGGGATATTCACCTCCCCGCTGATGAGGAAGTGAATCACAATTCAACTGATTCTGGAATCCTGTTTATGGGTATGTCACCTAATGTGTTGCTGCTCCAGATCACAGGATATCTGAGAGGCTTTCAGCTTGGGTTTTGAGAAATCACGGGTCTTGAGAGAAAAACTGATTGATCTTTTGACTTCAACGTCATGATATTCACGTGGCGTGGCCCGATAGTAGTGCCACCAGTCGCCACGTTTTTTGAGATGCAGACCTCTCATATTTGGTGCCCTTTTGTACCAGATTTGTACCAACTTTTGTACCAAGATTGGAAATGACCAATCTTGAGGGGTCACCATACATCTAATGATTTCAAGGTATTAGGGGCGGAATTTCGTTATTGGAAAAGTGTTGTGGTGCCCCCGGGGAGAATCGAACTCCCACTCCCGTAAGGGAACTGGATTTTGAATCCAGCGCGTCTACCAATTCCGCCACAGGGGCAACGAAATTTGGCGCGATCATACGGGGAAACTTTGCTGCGTCAAGATAAAAGCGGCATGGACAAATCAGTTTTTCGCAACTAGGTTCCGGCAAACATTAAAAACTGACGGTTTCGCCAATGTTACGACGCTTGTATGACTGGGTTATGGGGCTTGCTGGCCATCGGCATGCTCAATGGGTTTTGGCGCTTGTAGCCTTTGTGGAAAGCTCGTTTTTCCCGATACCGCCTGATACCATGCTGATTCCCATGACCCTTGCTGAGCGTCCCAAGGCCTGGCGCTATGTGATTATTGCCACTATCGGGTCAGTGCTGGGCGGTATGCTTGGCTATGGAATCGGTTATTTTCTGTTTGATACGGTCGGTGCTGCCATCATCAATTTTTACGGGATTGCCGACAAGTTTGAGAGTTTCAAACAGTCCTATAATGAATATGGTATTGCCATTGTGTTTTTTGCCGGTCTTACCCCCCTGCCCTACAAGGTGTTTACCATTGCCAGCGGGGTAACAGCTTTGTCATTTCCAATTTTCATGATTGGTTCTATAGTCTCGCGGTTCTTGCGGTTTTTACTGGTTTGCGGGCTGATTTACTGGTTCGGTGAACCTATAAAAGCCTTCATAGAAAAATATCTGGGGCTGGTAACGCTGGCTGCCGGAATATTGCTGGTTGGCGGCTTTCTTGCCGTTAAATATCTGTTTTAGCGGAGCAACTACATGCTTGAAATATTCGATACACGCCAGAAACAAGCGGTTCTTGCGGTTTTTCTCATCTCATTTGCCAGTATTGCTGCTGCCTACGGGTTTGAATATATTGGCGGCTACAAGCCTTGTGCGCTGTGCTATCAGCAGCGGCTGGTTTATTATCTGGTTGTGCCGCTAACCGGGATTTTTGTGGGGATGGGACTGGCTGGCAAAAATCCGGAAGCATTACTGACCACAAAACAGCTTTTATGGGTGGCAATAATTGCAATGCTAACCGGGGCATTGCTGGCTGGATATCATGCCGGGGTTGAATGGAAATTATGGGCCGGGCCCAGCAGTTGCACCGGTGGCGGTGGTCTGTCTGGCGGCATTCCCGATTTCAGCAAGGCCAGGGTGGTGATGTGTGATGAGGCGCAATTGCGGATATTGGGCCTGTCTTTTGCCGGCTGGAATGTGGTGGTATCGCTGATGGTGGTATTCATTGCCATCTGGGGCCTGAAACAGGCATCTGCGAAATCTTGAACAAATCCGTGACGCATTGTGCTAGTATACGTAGACTATGTTGACGGACAAAGACAAAATACTGAGGTTCAGAATCTGGCAGGCAAAGCTGGTAATTGCTTTTGAGCATTTCTGGCAGGCCAGTTTTCCGGCAGTGATGATTGCCGGTGTGACCTTGCTTGTCATTGTCTCTGGCGCAATATTCTATCTGCCGCAATATGCCCGACTGGCAGTTCTGCTGATTGCATTGCTGGTTTTTTTATGGGCCTTGCGTCCATTGCTTAAATCAGCTTGGCCGGGAGATGCTGAAGCGATAAGGCGGATTGAAACCAGAACCGGGTTCAAGCATCGCCCATTGACCAGCAAATATGATCATATGGCCGGTGATCAGGGAAATTTTGCCGCAAAAGCCATATGGCGGGCGCATCAGCGGGCTGAAGTAAAACGGCTGAAACAGCTTAAAACCGGCCTGCCACGCTCTGACTGGATGTATCGCGATCCCAATGCGCTGCGCTTTACCCTGGCGCTGTTTCTGATCGCGGCATTTTTCCTGCAAAAAGACAACTGGCGGCAAAATCTGGCCAGTGCGATTGCCGGTGACATGCCGACAATCAGTGCGGCGGCAACAATTGACGCATGGATTTCACCACCTGCCTTTACCGCCCGCCCGCCGCTATTGCTGACCAGCCAGATAACCAGAGAGCGGCTGGCAAGGGGTGAGGCTTTGCTGGTGCCGGAAAATTCCAGTCTGATTGTGCGGGTCAATAATGCTGACAAGCCGGTTATTACATTTTCTGCACCGATGGATGACGGATCGGATGGCAAAATCTTCAAACAGATTAAGCTTGACGGCAAGCCGGGATTGAAGGTGCATGAGGGGCGCACCAGATTATTGCGACCGGCACAGATAAATGTCAGTGATGGTTCAAACATACTTGGCTCATGGCGGGTTGAACTGATCCCGGACAGTCGCCCGGAACTGATTATTGCCGACAAGATCAAACCGACACCAACAGGCGGGTTCTCGCTTGGCTGGAAGGTTTCAGATGATTATGGGGTGGCCGGGATAAATGGCACGCTCAAACTGGCAAAACCGGAAGCAAGTGCTGAAAAACCGCTGGAGTTCAAACCGCCGAAAGTCAGTATTTCTTTGCCCAGCCTTAATCCGAAAAAGGCCAGCGGCAAGGCTTTTCATGATTTCACCGATCATCCATGGGCCGGACATGCGGTGGAAATGACACTGGTGGCGCGCGACCAGCAGGGCCAGGAATCGCTACCGCAAACCATAAGGTTCAGACTGCCGGAGCGCCGCTTTACCAAACCGCTGGTAGTTGCAATTATCGAACAGCGCAAGCGTCTGGTCAGTACGCCATCAAAACAGCGCCAGATAAGCAAAATGCTGGCAGCACTTATGGCTTGGCCGCAAGGTCTGTTCAAAAAAAGCGGGCATTATCTAAGCTTGCGCAATGCCGTATCCCGGCTTTATTCAGCTGATGATCGCGATAGGTTGAAACAGTCGGTTGCTGATTTATGGACAATTGCGCTGATGGTTGAAGATGGCAATGTTTCAGCTGCAATGAAGAAACTGGAGGCGGCACGCAAGGAATTGCAAAAGGCCCTGCAGGAGGGGGCATCGCCGGAGAAAATCTCGGAACTGATGGCAAAGCTGAAACAGGCGCTGGATGAATATATGGCTGCCATGCAAAAACAGATGCAGGAAGCTGCAAAGTCTGGCAAGTCACCTGATGGCCTTAATCAGACTGGTCGGCAGATATCACCGCGCGATCTGCAAAAAATGCTGGACAATATTGAAGATCTGGCACGCAATGGTTCAAGGGATGCAGCCCAGGAAATGCTTTCCCAGCTTGAAGGTATTTTGAAAAACCTGCAGGCGGGAAATTCAAGACAAATGCAGCCGCAGCGCAATACGCCAGAAGCAAAGGCCCTGCAGGAATTGCTTGATCTGATGAAGAAACAGCAGGATCTGATGGATCAGACCCAGACAATGCCGGATGAGAAGCAACAACAGCAGGGAATGCAGGGCAAACAGGGTCAACGGCCTGATCAGAAATCACAGGGTAACAAACAGGGCAACAGGCTGGCCGAACAGCAATCACGGCTTGACAAAATGCTGGGCAAGCTGATGCAGCAGATGAAAAATCGCGGTGCTGGCAAACAAAAGGCACTTGAACAGGCTCGCCGATCGATGAAAGGGGCTGTACGTTCGCTGAAAAAGGGGCAAAAGGGCCGGGCGACAGGTCAGCAGGGCAATGCACTGGACGGTATGCGACAGGGTGCCAAAGGCATGGCGCGCAATCTGGCCAACAAGGGCGTTGGCAATGAAGGCAATTTTGGCAAACATGGTGAGGCGGGCAATGAACGCACCGATCCGCTTGGCCGTCCAATGCCCAATTCAGCCAGTGATTATGGGCCACGAGAAGATATATTGCCGAAACAAGGCGCCATCCAAAGGGCCCGAGATATCATGAACCTGTTGCGCAACCGGGCCAACCAGCCGCAGCGACCAAAGATCGAGCTGGACTATCTGGACCGGTTATTGCGCGGTCTGTATTAGAGCAAACCTGCGCTCATTGGTACACTGTATATCCTGTCACCTGGACAGACTGCCCCTTTAGAGCATGTCATAAAAACAGCAAGGCTGAAACAGGACTGGACTTCTGTCGGGTTTGCAGGGGGTGTGCTTATATCACCGGAATAAAAGTTTTACCGGAAAGGTTGCCATGATGACTCCACCAAGGACCAGAGCGCAGCCGGTCAGGATTTGTGCACTTAAAGTCTCGCCCAGAACTATCCAGGCCAATAACAGCCCGAATGGTGCCATCATATATAAAAACACCCCGCCAGTAGAAGAGCCATGCTGTTTTATGCCGAACTGGTATAGTGAGAACGGAATAAGTGATGATAAAAGGATTATTCCGCCAACCATTTGCCACTGATAGAGGCTGTGCGGAATATTGGCGCTGGTCATCAACTCATATGAGGCAAAAGGCAACAGGGTGAGGGAACCCATGGATGCTGTCAGGGCGAATATCACCAGGGTTGGTACACCCTCAAATACCCTCGATTTCAGAACCACTGAATAAACCGCCCAGGAAGTTGCCGCCAGCATGATCAAAAGATCACCGGAATTGAAACGCATTTCCAGCAAAGCTGTCAGATCGCCCCTGGTTATAATAACTCCAATACCGATTACCGCAGCAATTATGCCGATTATTTCGCGCAAGGATATTGGGCGACCACGCCAGAAATATTCGATTACAATGATCATCAAGGGCGGGGTTGTATAGATCAGTGTAGCATTATTGGCCGTGGTGCTGTGCAGGGCCAGATAGACAATGGCACCACAAATCCACATTGCCAGAAACCCGGCCAGCAGCAGCAATTTCCATTGCTGCCTTAACAGTCTGGCCGCGATCGGCCATTGCGGGCGAATGATTATCAGCAAGATAAGGGCGCTTGTCGACCATCTAAGGCTGGCAAGGGTAAACGGGTCAATGGATTTTGCCACCTTGCCCAGAATGATATTGGTTGAAAAGAACAGCGGGGCCGCAGCCAGCGCTATCCAGCCAAGAGTGCCAGCTCCGGCTTTTTGCTTGTTTTCAGTTTTCAAGGCAATGCCCTTAAATGTAAGTGTTTGGCACTTCACTGACATTCATTGAGGCATTGCACAAGGTTTTTTATCAGACACAGCCGGTTGGCTTGGGCAGTCCGCCATATTTGGTGATAGGCTTCATCGGCCCGGTCTGCCAGAGCTGAAAGATTTCTTTCTTTTTGGCACCAATATGCTTGATGAATACCCGCACCGGCGGCACGGTCTGGTTGTCATCATAATATTCACGAGCCTGGTTGATCTGCTTCCAGCGCTCATCTGTCAGTTCAATACCATCTTCTGCAGCCATGGCCCGGGCAATTTCCGGGGTCCAGTCCTGCATGGAACGCAAATAACCATCGCCATCGCGTGGTGGAATTTCAATTGTCATAAGATTCTTCCCTTGGATTTTCATATTCTGAAAACACGATATGGGGGATAATATGCTGGTTACAAGTGTTTTTGGGATTACTTTCCACTATGCGGGACGCAAACTAATTTCGGCAAGTTGTATCAGGCAGACATACAAAGCAGCCTGATGATTGATGGAATGGGCAAGGATGTGATTTATTATTATGACATCAAACTGCCGGTTTCAGTTGTCATTAAAGGATCAGGCAACAGCATTCCGGAGAAAACCCGTATTATCTTCACTGGCGCACCCACAAGGCTTTGCATCCTTGCGTGAATGAAAAAGACCGGGGTTTATATCATTTCCATAATGCTTATGAAGAAACCGTCTGTATCGTGATCAAGCGGGGTCAGCAGCAGGGAATTCGGGTCTGTATGGTTGTTGGCTACAAGACCGGAAAGACCGGACTTTTGGGCTATCTGAGCTATGGGAACCGGTTTGAAGCGAGGATTTTGTGACAGGAACTTTTCAACCTGCTGTGTGTTTTCCTGTGGCAATACAGAACAGGTTACATAGACCAGACGAGTGCCGGGTCTGGCAAGGCTTGCAGCAGTTTGAAGAACTGTCTGTTGATCGCTCAAGCGCTGTTCAAGGGTTTCTGGTTTCAGTCGCCATTTGGCATCTGGTTTGCGGCGCCAGGAGCCGGTGCCGGTGCAGGGGGCATCGATGAAAATCGTGTCCAGCCTGCCAGCCAGAGCTTCAAGGCGCTGCGGCTCATCAGCGGGGATAATCTGGGTATTGCGGACACCGGCCCTGCCTATGCGTTCAAAGATCGGGCGCAAACGGTGTTTGTTGTTGTCATAGACATGTATCTGACCCTTATTGGCCATAGAAGCGGCAAGCGCCAGGGTCTTGCCACCAGCCCCTGCACAAATATCTGCGACCTGCATTCCCGGATTGGCGAGCGCCAGTCTGGCAACAATCTGTGAGGCGGTGTCCTGTACCTCGAACCAGCCTTTGGCATGGGCCGGTTCAACCTCGACATTGGGAGTGCGACCACCAGCTTTGGGTGGAGCGATACGGATAGCTTCTGGCAGCCATTGGCTTTGAACGGCACCAAATTTGGCAAATGCCTTAAGAAGCTTTTCCGGGGTGGTTTTAAGGGTGTTGGTGCGCAAATCCAGCGGAGCACGCATTGCCAGCGCCCTGCCCTGATCTGCTGATTTTTCTCCAAAAACTGTCTTGAACGCATCATCGAGCCATTGTGGATAATCGCCGCTTATCCAGTCTGGCTCATCACCGGTCAGGCTGGCACTGAGACGGGTTGTTTCATCATCACTCAAAGGACCAGGGCCGAATTTGCCGGCAAAGGCTGCGGCAATTTCCTCATGTGGCAATTGCCATGCCTGCGCGGCAACACCGATGACCAGCGCTCGGGATGTGTCGGCCTGCATCAGGTGGCAAAGCGAGTTTTTACGGCGTAATGCGTCAAACACCAGATTGCCGATGGCAGCACGGTCACCAGAACCTGCAAAGCGGTGGGCGCGGCCCCAGTCTTTCAGGGCAGCAGAGGTCGGGCGGTGCCGGGTTTCGATTTCGTCCAGCACTTCAATGGCTGCTGACAGCCTTCCGCCTAATTGCATGATCAATTCCTGTTTGCAGTAACGCTCAAAGAGGCTGTCGCCAGACTTACCCCTGACGGATATAGTTTGGCGATTCTCTGGTTATCTGGACATCATGGACATGGCTTTCACTCAGTCCGGCTGAGGATATGCGAACAAATTCGGCGTTTTCCTGGAAATCCTTGATAGTGGCATTGCCGGTATAGCCCATGGCAGCGCGCAGGCCACCGATAAGCTGATGCAGTACCGTTCCGGCAGCGCCCTTATAGGCAACCTGGCCTTCAATACCTTCAGGGACCAGCTTCAGCGTATCCTTGACCTCAGCCTGGAAATAGCGGTCAGCTGAACCTCTGGCCATGGCACCAACCGAACCCATACCGCGATAGGATTTATAGGAACGGCCCTGATAAAGATAAACTTCACCGGGGCTTTCATCAGTACCAGCCAGCAATGATCCGACCATTACCGACCCGGCACCGGCAGCAATGGCCTTTGCCATGTCCCCTGAAAACTTGATACCGCCATCAGCAATAACGGGAACCTTGGCATCAAATGCAGCCTTGGCGCAATTCATTACCGAAGTCAGTTGGGGCATGCCGACACCGGCGACAATGCGCGTGGTGCAGATTGAACCGGGACCAATGCCGATTTTTACCGCATCGGCACCAACATCAATCAGCGCCTTGGTGGCATCGCTGGTGGCAACATTACCGGCGATCACCTGAAGCTTGTTGGAAAGCCGCTTGATGCGCTTTACCTGTTCGAGCACATGGATTGAATGGCCATGGGCCGTATCAACAACCATGACATCAACGCCGGCATCAACCAGCTGTTCGGCACGGGCAAAATTGGCATCACCGGTTGAAGTGGCAGCGGCCACCAGCAGGCGGCCCTTTTCGTCCTTGGAAGCGTCAGGATTGTGTTCGGCCTTTTCCATATCGGTAACGGTTATCAGGCCGATACAGCGGTGCTGGTCATCAACCACAATCAGCTTTTCAATCCGGTGCTGGTGCAGCAGGCGGCGGGCTTCTTTCGGTGACACTCCCTCACGCACAGTCACCAGATTGTCCCTGGTCATCAGTTCGGCAACCGTTTTGTCCTTGTCGGTAAAGAAGCGGACATCACGATTGGTGATGATGCCGACAACCCGTTCAGGCGCCCCGGTCTTGTTCTTCTTGGCAACAACAGGAATGCCGGAAATCTTGTGGCGGGCTTTCAGTTCCAGCACATCAGCAAGCGTTGCATCAGGCGTTATGGTAATCGGGTTGACCACCATGCCGCTTTCAAAGCGCTTTACCTGGGCCACCTGGGCGGCCTGTTCATCTGCGCTAAGATTGCGGTGGATAACCCCGATGCCGCCAGCCTGGGCCATGGCAATCGCCATGCTGGCCTCGGTTACCGTATCCATGGCAGCCGATGCAATCGGCAGGGCCAGTGAAATATCACGGGTGAATTGCGAACGGGTTACAACCTCACCGGGCAAAACAGATGAGGCTGCAGGCCTTAAAAGCACATCGTCAAAGGTTAAAAATTCGGGGAATGTAGAAGTATCACGTGATGCAGGCATGGTGCCAACCTCCATATGCAAAAGATGCTGCAATGGCCATATGCCGATCAGCGAATCTTTATGTGGGAAAAATTATCAGGTTGACGAGTGTCTTTATCACTAATTGGGCCGGTGGGTAAAGGAGATAAGTGGGAAATCAACACAGCAACTATTTGCGTGTGACAATCTGCAAATAAGCCTTGCCAATCTGTTCTCTTTTTGTTCTTATGTCATCTCTGAATATCAAGGGGCGTGTAACTGCGCCCTGCCCATGGAGATGATGGAATGCGAAGGCCGGAGGTTGTTGAGAGGTTATATCTGGATTTTGACGGTTTTTTTGCGTCGGTAATGCAGCAGGTATATCCGGCATTGCGGGGGCGACCTGTCGGGGTGGTACCGTTTGCCGGGACAGATCGAACGGTGGTTATTGCCTGTTCAAAGGAAGCCAAAAGGGCCGGTTGCAGCAATGTGATGAACATTGCCGATGCGCTGGCAAAGTGCCCTGAACTGGTGCTGGCACCGCAAGAGCCTGATTTGTACCGGCGCGCCCATAATGCGCTATTGTCGGAGATTTCAGCGGTTATTCCGATTGATGCCATCAAGTCGATTGATGAAATCACCTGCGTGCTGGATATTCGCCAGCGCCATGACCCGGAAAGGCTGGGTCAGAAAATCAAACAGCGGATCAACCGCTATATTGGTCCATATATAACCTGCTCCATCGGCTTTGCCGCCAACCGGCAACTGGCCAAGATTGCCGGTAAACAGAACAAGCCGAACGGCATTACCATCTGGCACCCGCATATGATGCCAGAGCCGCTATATCCGATATTGTTTGAGGATATTCCCGGCATTGGCGGGCGGATGGAAAAGCGGCTTTACCGGCACGGTATCGCCAATATGCAGCAATTAATGGCGCTGTCACCCAAACAGATGCGCAAGATCTGGCGCAATGTGACCGGGGAGCGATTATGGTATGCGCTGCATGGCTATGACATTCAGGCACCTGAAAGCCAGCGCGGCATGTTTGGCCATGGAAGGGTATTGCCGCCGGACAGCCGCACATTGCCCAGGGCGAAAGAGATCGCCCGCCTGTTGCTGATCAAGGCCGGGCGCAGGCTGCGGCGCGAGGGGTTTTATGCTTCCAGCTTCTGGCTGTCACTGGCAATTCGGGACGGGTCATGGAGCGACCATTTGGGCCTGCCGATCGTTAATGATGACAAGGCCATACTGGCAGCCCTTGATACGCTGTGGCGCAGGGCCGAGGGTGAACTTTCGGCCCGGCAGGTGATTTACCGGGTGCATGTAACCCTTGGCGATCTGTCATGCGCTGATCACCGGCAGATGGACATGTTGCTGAATGATGATCTGGCACGGCGCAAATGGGAGGCGATCACCCGCGCCATGGACAGTCTTAATTCAAAATACAGCCAGACCGTGGTGTCACTTGGCATGTGGAACCCGCCAGAGGGTGGCAATGTCGGCGGCAAGATCAGCTATACGCGCATTCCTTCAGCGGATGATTTTTGGTGATGAACTGGAAAACCGACCTGCAATTATGCGATCTGGAACCGCATGAACGGTTCGAACTTACCTGCCTTGCCTGCGGGCATGTACATTACCGCACAGTCAGCGAACTGCGCCAGCACAGCGAGTTGACCTTTGCATGGCTGGACGAAATAGAGCGCGATGAATGCTGCCATGCCAGAGGCTGCCACGGAAGAGTGAGACTGGCACTATGTCACAACAACCTCAATAGCGGGTTCATTGGCGGGCTGGCTTAGACCAACAATTATCCAAAAATAAAATCACTACTACTTATTCCAAAAGTAAAGCCAGAAAAAGTTATGGTATCGGATATTGATGCATCAAGATTGTCGAAATGCGCTATGGTATCATCACCGGAAATTTCAAACCGCAAATCCCCAACAGCAAGCGAAGAACCACTCATATCCACCATCTCGGTACCATTGGCAAAGTCATGAATGACATCATTTCCAAAATTGTCATTAAAGGCAAAAGTATCAGTGCCGGTAAGACCAAACAGATGATCATTGCCGCCTCCACCATTGATTACATTATCAGTAACGTAACTGCCAATAAGTGTATCTGCATAGGATGACCCGAGAATATTTTCCATACTCACCAAACTGTCTCCCTGGGCATCACCTCCAACGCCTGTGCCATTATAAAGGCGTACAGTCACACCGGATGAAGAACTGACATAAGAGACTGTGTCATTGCCTGTCAGGCCATTTATTGTATCAGCACCGGCTCCACCTTCAAGGATATTATCCATATTGAAGGCACCATAAATGCTATCAGCAAAGCTGGAACCAATAACATTTTCAACATTGTTGAGTGTATCACCCTGTGCATCATTACCAAAAGCCGTGCCATTGTACAGGAGTACTGCTACACCACCACCAGAATCAGAATATGTGGCTGTATCGGAACCAATAGAACCGTTCAGAACATCTGCTCCGGCTCCACCACTGAGCAAATCATCGCCCCACCCACCATAAAGCGCATCATTACCGGACAGTCCGAACAGCAAGTCATTGCCAACCCCACCAGAAAGGAAGTTACTGGCATTAAAAGTCCCAAACAATGCATCATTATAATCTGAACCTATGGCATTTTCCATGCTTACCAGAGTATCGCCATGAGCATCACCGCCAGACCCGGTACCATTATACAGGCGAACAGTTACGCTTGCTGATGAATGAGCATAAGAGGCTGTATCTCTGCCGGTCAGACCATTAATATAATCAGCTCCAGCCCCACCTTCCAAAATATTATTGACACCATAAGAACCAATCAGCGCATCTATATGGTCTGAACCGATGACATTTTCAATATCCTCCAGCATGTCACCATGGGCCTCCCCTCCAGAGCCTGTTCCATTGTATAGTCTGATGGTTACAGCACTCCCTGAGTGTTGATAAATAACGGTATCACTACCTACTCCTCCCTGTAGTATATCTGCTCCACTTCCTCCTTCCAGACGATCATTCCCGGTGTTACCTTGCAAAGTATCTCGCCCAGCAAGACCAACAATATAGTCGTTACCACTTCCACCCGAAAGTATATTGCCAATCTGTGAAGAAGTACCTGTCAAAGTGTCATCATGATCAGACCCATGAGCATTCTCGATACCATGATAAAAATCTCCCTCAGCATCACCATTTCTCCCAACACCTGTTTCAAGGTTTACATCTACAGCACTGGTTGACCCAGTATAAGTAACTGTATCTGCCCCGTTTTCTCCCCGGAGTATATCTGCTCCAGCCCCTCCACTGAGCAAATCATTACCTGCGCCTCCATTAAGAATGTCATTACCGGAAAGCCCAAACAATATATCGCTCCCGGAACCACCTGTCAGAACATTGCTTTCATCATAAGAGCCAAACAACACATCATCATTGGTAGAGCCAGTTACATTTTCAATGTTTGCCAGCATGTCACCTTCAGCATCGCCTCCTTGGCCAGTGCCATTAAACAGACGAATAACAACACCTTGAGATGATGTGGAATAAGAAGCCGTATCATTGCCAGAAAGACCATCCAGATAATCAGCCCCTGCCCCACCTTCAATGGTATTATTACTATTATAACTGCCTATCAGTGCATCATTGAATTTTGACCCCGTAATATTCTCAATATTGAGCAATCTGTCTCCTTCTGCATCACTTCCAGATCCGGAGCCATTATATAACCTTACTGTAACAGCACCCTGTGAAGAAGAATAAGATACCGTGTCAACTCCAATACCTCCGTTTATAGCATCAGAACCTTCACCACCATCAAGTATATCGTCATTCCAACCACCATAAAGTGCATCATCACCTGATAACCCAAACAGATAGTCCCGTCCTTCACCACCTGAAAGAAAGTTGGCAGCACCATAGGTTCCAATCAAGGTATCATTATAGCTTGAGCCAATAGCATTTTGAAAATTAGCAAGAATATCACCTTCAGCATCACCTCCGACACCAGAACCATTATAAAGCCGGATGGTTACAGCAGCTTCTGAATCACTATAAGACACAGCGTTGTTACCTGTCAGTCCATTTAGGTAATCTGCGCCGGCGCCGCCTTCTATTATGTTGTTTTGCCCATAGGTGCCTATAAGGACATCATTAAACTGTGATCCGATGATATTCTGCATATTTACTATGATGTCACCTTGAGCATCATTGCCAGCACCTGTCCCGTTGAACAGACGCACTGTGACACTACCGTCAGCATCTTCGTATGATACGGTATTTTGTCCAGTCAAACCATTAATATAGTCAGCACCAGAGCCACCATTTATAACATTATCGGTATTGTAAGAGCCGATCAGCGTATCTGCCTGGGAAGAACCAACTATACCTTCGATGCTGTCCAGCATATCACCTTCAGCATCACCTCCGCTGCCCGAACCATTATACAACCGTACGGTTACACCAAGCTTTGAGCCGTCATATGATGCCGTATCATAGCCAATGCCGCCATTAATGGAATCTATCCCTGCCCCGCCATTTAGCAGATCATCTCCCCAGCCACCATAAAGAGCGTCATAACCAGACAATCCGAAAAGAACGTCATCGCCTTGCCCCCCTGACAGGAAATTACTGGAATTATAACCTCCGATCAAAGTGTCAGAATAGGCAGAACCAATAACATTATCGATATTTGCCAATGTATCACCATGAGCATCACTCCCGGTGCTGGTACCATTGTAAATCCTTACAGTTACTCTTCCTGAAGAACTTGCATAAGATACCGTATTATTTCCCGTCAAACCATTAATATAGTCTGCCCCGGCACCACCCTCTATCATATTGTTGACACCGTAACTGCCAATCAGGGCATCTGCAAAGGATGATCCAACTATATTTTCTATATTGGTTAAAACGTCACCTTGAGCATCGCTCCCAACGCCCGTGCCGTTATACAATCGAACTGTTACAGACCCTGAGGATTCAAAATACGTTGCTGTGTCATCACCAGCACCACCATCCAGATTATCTGCCCCAGGACCACCGTTAACAATATCGGCACCACCACCACCCTTTATGTCATCAATACCGCCATTTCCTATTAATGAGTTGTTCTCATTATTACCGACAATGAGATCATCCCCTCCACCAGTAATAACATTTTCTATGCTGACAAGCGTATCAAAATCTTCATTTCCACCAGTAGCTCCACCATTAGCCACTTGTTCAGCACTAAGGATCGCAAATCTGTCTTCGCCTGCTTCAAAAACCAGATTGCTACGAAGTTTTACAATATTGCTGTTCAGATTAACTTCATAATTTACATCCGGTTGACCAGAATACATCATATCAAGAGTATCAGTATCTGAACCTCCATCCAGAATGGCCCCTGATAATTCTCCACTCAATATGTCTTTACCATCACCCCCATGCTGATCACCGCCACCGATAAGAACATTATCACCTCCGGTTACAGATAAAGCGCTTGTGGTTTGAGAAATAACCAGATCTGAGAGAGAAGATCCTGCAGAAAGCAGGATGGCAAGCTTTTCTGGAGATATTCTGTCACTTTCTGTTACATTAGTAAAAAACCCTCTGCTAGCGGCCTCTTCTTTAAGATCAATAATTCTATTTACCTGGCGACCATTGACGCCATAGCTCATGGCAATTTCCAAATATTCGATACGATCTTCCTCAAAAGCCTGATTATATATGGTTACAGAGTTCAACCGATCGTCAAAAAACAGATCCTCATCAAAAAAATTAATGGTAAGGGATGCACCATTTTGATCAAAAGTAACCTTGAGCTCTTCAGGGCTCAAGAACGACGATTTGATGTTTCTTAGATTAGCATAAACTATAACATCTCGGTCTGAACTTGTTCCATCGTCAATTATCCTGGTACGGTTTCTTCCATCATCATCATCATCGGCAGAGAAAATAACATATGTGTCATTCCCGGTCCCTCCTATGGCCAGAGCCCCATCCTGATCAGGGGACAAAATATCATTTCCACTACCACCATAAAGATAGTCAAACTGTTCTCCTCCCCATATCTTGTCATCACCACCCAGGCCATAAAGAAAATCTGTAGAAGCAAGGCCTTCAATTAGATCGGAGGAACCTGATCCGTATATGACATCTCCTGTTTCAGAACCGGTTAACCCATCCGTAGCGCTTGGCGGGTAATAATTATTAACATCAAGCGACAAACCCAGGCCATATTGTTTGATTATCAGATCACGGTCTACTTCCGATATTTCGCTGTTCAGGCCTATTTTTAACAGCTGGCCTTTAAAGAAACTGTGATCCTTGAATGTGAAATAGCCTTCAATATCCGGTGCAACCAGATTCTCCCCTTTGAAAAACCCAGTAAGTTGATCAACATTAATTGTAGATTTAACGCCAGCACTCAGCTTCAGATTAGTACCAACAGGAAGTCCTGCCTCGACTTTTATCTGCACTTCTTCCGGTCCGATTTCCCCTGCCAGAAGGTTAGCAATATCCGAGGTCTTCAGGTCGAAGCTAAACATTTTTCCAGCAAGCCTCACCACAGGAAGTTCCCCAAACACAGCAGATGAATTAATACCAAAATCAAAGAACTCCATATCATCTTGGTATAAATCTGCAGTTTGCGAGTCAAACTGGACAGGACTCAAACTCAGGGCTACCTTGCCATTTACTATGTTGGGATGCAGAATTGACGTCGAAGCGCTAAAAAATGTCGTAACTTTTCCATGTTCATTGCCATCATACCCCCCTCTGCCTTCAGGGGTAATTTGCAACAGGTCAGCAAGGTCGATACTATACCCGACACTGGACCCAAGTGTATATGCGGCATTGGCAGAAAAATCAACGGAAAGCAAATATTTAGTATTTTGATGTTCATATAGCTCAGTAAGATAATCAATAACCTTGCTGTATATTTCATGCTTCAAGTTGTTATTAGTTATTGTATCCAGAGCAATTTCTGCATATTCTGTAAATACTGAAGGAAAACTGCCAATAAACAATTTGGCTATGCTAAATAAAAATGGCGATATTTCCGGAAGCTTGGCATCATCATTCAAAATCCGACCAATCGCTGTACTATTGGAAACACTTGATCCGGCAGGTTGATTTTCCAACCTTACAATAAAACTTTCATTATCCTCAAATTCTGTATCCCCTTTTACATTGACCGAAATAGTCTTTGCAGTTTCATTGGCCGCAAAATTAAGAATATAACTTCCAGGAGAAGTAACAAAATCGGTGTTTATATCAGCTGCATTTGGGGATGTGCCATCAAAGGTCCACCAAATAGTTTCACTACCGGAAACATCTCCGGATCGGGTAACGGTAAAGGTGTAACCGGTTTCCCCAACATCACCTTCGTACTTGACTGCATCGTCAGCTGATATTGAAAAGATAGAGCCTACAGGAGGTGTTGTTCCCCCAGCATCAAGAACATCTCCAAAAGCCTGACCATCAGCAATGGTTGCTCCATTACCCCCACTCAAAGATGTTATTACCAGAGGTACTGTAACGTCAGGGTTTACAATACCATCATTGACCGTACTGATATGGATTTCACTACTGCTGACATTTGCAGGAACAGTCAGAGTACCACTCCACTGCGCGTTTCCGGCGCCACTTCCAGCACCAGAACCAGCTTCCCATATCACATTCACAGGATATTGATTTGCATTAGAAATATTTACCTGAAAAACAAGGTCCTGCCCTTCTGTTACAGTGGATGCATCATTAACGGAAACTGCTGGTTTTGGGTCATTTACAGTACCGGAAAATGACAAAAGCACTTTGGCCCAGCTACCACCACCATGGTAATTATCAATAGCGTAAGCGAACTCTGCTGAATTAATAAAGGAATTGGGAACCCTAAACCAGTACCCACCAATGCCATTGTCAAAACCTGGCACTGCCGTGCCATCAGACGAATCATTGGTCCCACTTGGTCCTCCCTGTGAAAACTGGATAATAGTTTTGGCAAAATCGCCAGAATTATCATTGGCCAGCAATTGGTCATAGGATATAAAATATTGACCTGTTGAGTTACGAATAAAGGAGAGTGGATCATCGTGAGCTTCCGGGTAATTTGGAAGGCTAGCAGTTATTACTGCCGTATTACTCGCATTATTGTTTTCATTAGATTCATTCGTAGTATTGTTTTTGTCAGCCTTAACCCTGAAATAATATTGCCCCTCACCAATCGAATCAGGGATAGTAAAATTACGGCTTGCATAGGTCTTTGTTAAATTAGGACCCAAAGAAGGCGTGAAGAATCCAGAATATGCATGCTCAACATAACCAGTTTGTGCATTCACCAGTTCTACACCGACATTCCCGGCATTTGCCGTAGCATCACCCATATTTTTCACTGTAAACCCAAACTGAACTGAATCTCCAGGATGCATTTCGCCAACTGGCTGCGAGTCAATCATGACTACAAGATCAGGTTTTGGCTGGGGTATAATACTGATATTCCAGGTTTCAACATTATTCCCATAGTTACTTTCAGTTATGCTGTTATTAGGGTTAACAGTAACCTTTATATAAGTACTCGATGCTCCATTGGAAGGAGCCGTAAAACTGGCATTAACCATTCCTTCACTATTGGGATAACGCATTGAAGATGAAGGGATTTTGGTAGTGCTGGCAATGAGAGTTCCATTGGCATTGAAATATTCAAACAAAACATTTACTTGCGATGGCCCTTGCCCCCCAATATTCTTGAGAGAAGCATTCACGGAAAAGCCTTGGCCCTCTCTCAGAGATCCAGAAGGTCCGGTAATTGACTGCACAACATAATCTGGATTACTACCTCCACCATCCAGATCCTTGATAACACCATACGCTTCATCCTTAAGGCCAATGGTTCCATTGGAACCATCAGAAAGAAAAACCTGAACCAGTTCCAGAGTTATATTTTTATTTCCATCAACATCATTCGTATAAAGTCTGAAGCTTGCCTGAGTATTCCCAGAACGCTGCACACCTACCGTAAAGTAATTTACTGAGCCACTGCCGCTATTATGCGAAGCACCACCTTGAAAGTAATAGTCATTTTGATAATTTGCACCGGAGACCTTGAATTTCAGAGATGTTGTATAGGCTGATCCATTATTATCCCCCATAAACCGTATTATCTTAGAGGTACCTTCGTTAAAAGTACCCAGATTATTTTCAAATTGCCAGTTAGTAGACATCTCACCCCCCATGCCAAATTGCCTAAACCCCACCCAGACAGTCAATTTATAATAAACCTCTGGTGATAGTCACAAAAAAAAATGTGAATTTATTATCCTATTGGATAAAGCTTATACCGATTGTTGTAAAGTTGAATATGGTATTTTCTAATTGACTTTGGGGGAGGGAGTTTGTTAGCCGCCGCAGGCTACAACTTCCACCTGACGCTCAGATGGATCAGGTTGCTTCTGGCTCTATACGCCATGGTTAAATCTTACCTGCCAATTTTAATTTGCGTAGTTATTGGTAGCTTTGGCAAGGTGCCAAGAGGAAACCACTATCAGCCTTAAAGACTGATAGTGGCCGGTTTTGGTTTTAGAGTGTTTCATGTTTTGCTTGAATCACAAACACAGCATTATCTGTAACTCAAGTTGGTGTTTCCGCTTCCTTAAAGAAGCATAAACACTCTAGAAAATGAAGTCGCTGCTGTCGATGTCAGAGGTTATGCCTGACAGGGTAATAGTGTCAGTTACATCTGCATCAAGCTGGTCGAAGTGAACGACAGTATCGCTGCCCACGGTTTCTATGCGCAGGTCATCTGCGCTGAAGGATGAACCGCTCATATCCATCAGTTCTGTACCATTTTCGAAATCATGGATAACATCATTGCCAAAATTATCATCAAAGACAAATCTATCGGTTCCGGTCAGACCAAACAGGTGGTCGCCACCGGCACCGCCATTGATGACATTATCAGTACCATAGCTGCCCAAAAGCAGATCGTTTGAGGCAGAACCTATTACATTGTCAATATTGACCAGGGTGTCCCCGGCAGCATCGCCGCGCGCACCGGTGCCATTATAAAGCCTGACGGTTACGCCTTCATCTGAACCGGCGTAAGATGCTGTATTGGAGCCGCCAAGACCATTAATATAGTCAGCTCCGGCACCACCTTGAAGTACATTGTCGGCACCATATGCACCAATCAGGGCATCGGCATTATCAGAACCGATAACATTTTCAATGCTTTCATAAGTATCCCCGGCAGCATCTGCGCTGGCACCGGTTCCATTATAAAGGCGAACAATCACACCTCCAGATGAGGATGCATAGCTGGCTGTATCGATACCGGCACCACCATTCAGCATATCAGCGCCTGAACCACCTGCAAGCAGGTCATTGTCCATACCACCATCAAGTATGTCATCACCTGACAGACCGAACAGATAGTCATTACCCTGACCGCCAGAAAGGTGATTTGATTCACCGAATGCACCGACCAGAGTATCGCCATTGGCAGAACCGGTTGCATTGGCAATATTGGCAAGAGTGTCACCCTGGGCATCACCGCCAGCGCCGCTATCATTGTACAGGCGCACGGTAACACTTGAGGCAGAGCCTGCATAAGAGGCAGTATTATTTCCGGTCAGGCCGTTGAGATAATCAGCCCCGGCGCCTCCTTCAAGTACATTATCAACCCCGTAAGAGCCAATGATGCTGTCTGCAAAGTCGGTGCCAATGGCGTTTTCTACACTTTGCAGTGTATCACCATCAGCGAAACCACCAACACCTGTGCCATTGTAAAGGCGAAGGGTTATGCCAGAGGTTGAATCAGCATAAGAGGCGGTATCAATCCCGGCACCACCCATGAGTGTATCACTGCCCATGCCACCGGCAAGCATGTCATTGCCCATGCCGCCATCAAGCAGATCATCACCCATACCACCGTTGAGCATATCAACACCATCCATGCCCATCAGCATATTGTTGCCGGCATCACCGGTAATGACATCGCCAAGGCCTGTACCTTCAATGTTTTCGATATTGGACAGAGTATCGATATCACCAAAGCTGTCAGTTGCGGTTCCTGCTGCCAGATCGACATTAACACCACCTAATACCGGGGTATCAACAGCTGTTACTTCACCGATGGCGGCAGAATCAACATCGCGGGCATAGCTGACAGTATCGTTGCCTGACATGCCATCAAACATGTCATTACCGGCATGACCATAAAAGGCATTATCTTCAGCATCACCTGTAAATCTGTCATCAGAGCGTGTACCTTCCACTGCTTCAATGCCTGTCAGGGTGTCGGTATCACCATAGGCATCTGTTGCGGTATGGTTTGCCAGATCAACTATTACACCCGAGGTTCCGTAATCGCCAGATACTGATGATTCATGTACTTCATCCATCAGATAGCTGGTCATGTCATAACCGTCACCACCATTGATGATATCATCACCAGCAGCACCATTGAGCATTTCATCATCGGCACTGCCATTGATTACATCATTGAAAACACTTCCATAAATGCCTTCAATACCAGCAAGTGTATCAGTATCGCCATAACCGTCGGTTACAGTTCCGGCACCACCACCGGTCAAATTGGCATTAATGCCATTATTGCCGCCGCTATAATGATCCAGAACGTATACAGACTGGTCACAACCTGAGCCGCCATCTATCATATCATCGCCACCCCTGCCGGCAAAAGCCTCAAAATCATCACTGGCAGCATTGCCGCCCGTCAGGAAATCTGCCTGATCTGTAGCATTTACATATTCGATATTTGACAGGGTGTCGGTATCACCAAACTCATCTGTCGCCACTCCAGTTGCCAGATTTACATTAACCCCGGCATTGCCGCGGTAACTAACCTGGTCAAAACCGGATGCACCATCAATAATATCATTACCGGCACCGCCATTGAAACTTTCAAAAAAGTCATTGCCACCGCCAGTCATTACGTCTCCCTGAGCGGTTCCCAGAACATTGGTCATACCGGTAAAGCTGTCTGTATCACCAAAACCGTCAATGGCAGTTCCGGTTGCCAGATTTACGTTTACGCCAGATGTGCCATACAAGCCATTGGCATCACGATTGGCTGCATCAGCACTGTAATCAAGCTGATCAAAACCAGCACCACCGCTAATAGTGTCATCACCGGCGAGTGCCTGATAGGATTCAAAGCCGGAACCTGATCCGACCATGTCGTCACCATACATCGAGGAACCACTAACAGCCGTTCCATTAAACATTTCATCACCAGGGACTGAAGTTGCAGTGCCTGGTGATGTAACAGTATCACCACCATTCAGGTTTCCGATAATATTAGGGTTATTAACTAGACTCATTTTTTACTCTCCAAATTTTGTTTGCGTCTTATGCGCTTGATCGGAGGGCAAGCTATTGTTGCCAAACTAATATTAGCTGAATCTAATATGCAAAATGAAATAACTAGTTTTTACAGAACGTTAAGGATAAAACACATGCAAATTTTGTGACATAAAGCATCAACCCAGGCATTCAAAAAATGATATATTTAGTGCTGATATGGAATAATCTTCAGTTGAATTTGCAACTATAATATCCATTCCCGTTTGATAATACTTACGGTGGGATACCAGACTGTATTCTGCAGAAAACAGTCAGTTTCAAAATAACCACAGGCAGGCTTACTATATTTGCTTCCCTTATTTTTTATTGTTGACACTGCCTCGTGATATATTGGCAGGCATCGATCATGGAAGAACCTTATTTCATCACAAGCAATATTTGAATCAATGATTGTGATGGTTTTGGCGTCGGCAAATCAGCAGCTTTTTTATTGAAGTGCAAAATTGATTTTACACCTGCGACTTCTGACCGCATGTCTCTGCAGATAAAAAAACCGTCAATCACCGACGATGTAACCACAAGTCAGGACCACTTTCCTGCCAGCAGATGAAATTTCAAATATGTATGAGATAGTTTTTTGCATGGCTGAATTAAAAAAGGCCATGCAGAAATCCGCATGGCCTGGAGTTGCAACCACTTCAAGACTGCTAGAAAATAAAGTCGCTGGCATCAATGCCGGAGGTGATTCCTGACAGGGTTATGGTGTCGGTTATATCGGCGTCCTGCTGGTCGAAATGCACCAACGTATCAGAGCCAACGACTTCAATCCTGAGATCGGCTGCCGACAGGGATGAGCCGCTCATATCCATTATTTCTGTGCCATTGTCGAAATCGTGGATCACATCATGGCCAAAACCGTCATCAAAGACGAAGGTATCGTTACCGGTAAGACCGAACATATGATCACCGCCCCTGCCACCGGTTATAACATTGTCGGTTCCATAGCTGCCCAAAAGCAGGTCATTCGACATGGAGCCGATAACATTATCAAAGTTGGCCAGAGTATCTCCTGTCGCATCACCACCGGTTGCGGTGCTATTATATAGTCGCACGGTTACACCGGTGGTTGAGCCGGCATAGGAAACGGTATTGTTGCCGGTCAGACCATCAAGATTGTCAGCCCCGGCCCCGCCTTCAAGAATATTATCAACACCATTAGCGCCCAGGAGAGTGTCCACAAAACCAGAACCAATGATATTTTCAATGCTGTGGATAGAGTCACCATTGGCATCACTTCCAGACGCGGTACCACTATCAAGATTTACGGTTACGCCACCAGCTGAAGAAGCATATGATACTGTGTCATTGCCGGAAAGACCGTTAATATAGTCAGCTCCTGCTCCACCTTCCAGAATATTATCAACTCCATAACTGCCAATCAGTGCATCATTAAAACCAGTTCCGATGGCATCTTCAATGCCTGAATATGTATCGCCCGCGGCTTCACCACCACTGCCGGTACCATTATAGAGCCTGACAGTCACTGCAGCAGATGATGAGTAATAGGTTATGGTATCAGAGCCAATACCACCATTGAGAACATCAGCTCCGGATCCACCTGCCAGCAGGTCATCACCCCAGCCGCCATAAATGACATCATTTCCTGACAGGCCAAACAGATAATCATTGCCCAGACCGCCGGAAAGGAAATTGCTGGCCCCGAAGGAGCCGACAAGAGTATCATTATACACAGAGCCTACGGCATTTTGAATATTGACCAATGTATCGCCGGTTGCATCACCACCAGAACCGGTTCCATTGTAAAGACGCACGGTTACACTGGCTGATGAACTGGCATATGACACAGCATTACTGCCACTCAGGCCGTTAATATAGTCAGCTCCTGCCCCGCCTTCCAGAGTGTTATTGACACCATAGGCGCCAATCAGACTGTCATTATGGGCAGAACCTACAGCATTTTGTATGTTGACCAATGTATCGCCGGTTGCATCGCCACCAGATCCGGTTCCATTGTAAAGACGGACAATTACCCCAGCAGCCGAACTGGAATAGGCAGCTGTATTAGTACCGGTCAGGCCATTAATATAATCAGCCCCGCCCCCACCTTCCAGTACATTATTAACGCCATAAGAGCCAATGATGCTGTCAGCAAAGTTGGTGCCAATAGCATTTTCGACACTTTGCAGTATATCACCATCAGCAAAACCACCAACACCTGTACCATTGTAAAGGCGAAGGGTTATGCCAGAGGTTGAGTTAGCATATGAGACGGTATCAATACCGGGACCGCCCATGAGCGTATCGCTGCCCATACCACCGGCAAGAGTGTCATTGCCTCCAAGGGCGGTGATTATATCCTCTTCAAAAGTACCCGAAAGAATATCCGCACCAGCCGTCCCCGTGATATTACCTGAGACATTATTAACAGTGACCGCGATGGTCTGTGCCGCCGTACCGCCGTGGCCATCATCAGCGGTGATTTCAACCTCATAGATGTTATTACCGTCCACATCACCGGGAATTTCATAGTTTGGGGAGTCGGCAAAGCTCAGTGTGCCAGTGGCAGCACCGATGGCAAAGAGGGCTGCATCCGCCCCGCCAGAGATCGAAAAAGCGGGCGTGTCGCCAGCATCGGGGTCGATTGCGGTGACGGTCATTACCGCACTGGTGTTCTCGTTAACGCTGGCGCTAGCAGAGCTGGTGATAGTCGGTGCCTCATTGACATTATCCACCGTGCCCGTGATGTAGAAATTAAAGGGATTTTCATCGCTGTCATTGGTGTTAAATGTGAGCCATCCTGAGTGTGTTCCAACGCTGCCGGTATCCATGCGAACCGTGATCATATCGTAGCCGCCAGCCGCGATCGATGATGACAGGCCTTCCACTATGGTAAAGCCTGCAGGCACCGACAGACCCGAGGTGGTCAGGGTGGCGTTACCGTCATTGTAAACGAAATACGCTTTTTCCTGCCCTGATGAACCCTGCGTATCCGTACCGAAATTGGTGCCATCGCTAGTGCTTGGTGTACTGTCACCATCGGTGATGTTGGTGGTGCCCCACTGGACACGGATCTCTGGATTCTGAGGTGCCGTAATGGTTAACTGGATCGGCTCGGAAACGTTATTATTCTCATTGCTTTCATTAGGCGTGCTGTTGTTATAATCCGCCTTCACGAAAAGGTAATAGGTGCCGGGATCATAATTAGCCAGAGCCTGAAGCTGTTCATGTTCGTTGGTATCATTCTCGCCAGCACTCACAGTTCCCGCTGAATCCATGTCTATCCGGGTGGCATCGTTGAAATTCTGGGTTGTCGAGATATAAATACCCTGAACAACACTTGTAGCATCGGCATTGCCCTGATTGGAAACCGTGTAGCGGATAGTCGTTTCACCATCTTGCTCAATACTTGTATTGTCAAGCCGTACATTACTGACAGTCAGGTCTGGCTGGGAAGCCGGGGCGTTAATTATCAACTGGATCGGCCCGGA